>JAVHLI010000010.1 GCA_031082185.1 bacterium
CGGGCTTTTAACCCGCGCGTCGGGGGTTCGAGTCCCTCAGGGCCCACCAGGCAGGACTCGGTCGGGATGCTGCGGTGGTTCTCAGCGCCTCCCGCAAGACTCATCGTAAACCGCCAACAGATTCTCCAGCGGCACGTCATGCTGCACGACGTTAGACGGGGCCAGGATCAGGCCGCCGGTCTGTCCCAACTCTCTGATGCGCGCTCTGACTTCGGCTCGAACATCCTCGACGCTCCCAAACGGCAAGGTACGCTGTGAGGACAAAGTCGAATGGAACGTGATGCGGGCCCCATACTGGCGTTTGAGTGCCACGACATCCATGCATTCCGGCTGTAGAGGATCGACGATATCGAAACCAAGCTCAATAAGGTCGGGAATCACCGCCTGCATGGCGCCGTCGCTGTGGAAGTAGTAGTACACGCCAGGACGGCGCGTTGCGGCAACAACCCGCGCGAGGCGCGGTTTGATCTCGGCCCGCCACCAAGCGGGGGAGATCATCATGCCCTGACCAGTTGCGATGTCACCAGCCATCTGAATGATGTCGGCTCCAGCCTCGACCATCCGGTTGACGTCCGCAATCTTGTGCTCGGTGATGCGATCGAGCAGCCGGATGGTGAAAGCACGGTTGATGCGCGTGTCCATCAGGAACTGTTCGAATCCGCGCAACTCCCACGCGTCGCGGAAGATGTTCCCGGTCTCAATCTGAACCATGTAGCGGTCTTTAAACCGCTGCACCTGCCTGGAGAGGTGGGCGTAGCGTTCGGGGAGATCAGGATTCGGGAACGTGAAGACGTCCGGGCTCTCGGCGCCCCCGAGGGGATGGTAGGTGAAGTTGAAATAGGTCTCGGTACTATCGGTGATTCGGCGGATGCCGCGATCATCTTCGAACTCGCCGCTGGGCAACACCCGCACCAGGTTCCGCGATCCGACGCCCACGCCGACCTCAACGGGAGCTGGTACCGCCGTGGAAGCGAATTCGTGAGATGGTTCGATGACAGCCTGGCGGAAATCAAAGCCGAGCATATCCATGATTTGGTCATCGTCGTGTACGCGGAAGTGGGCGCGCAACTTCTTCCATACCTGCGAGCGGAAGGTCCCATCAACTGGAGGGCGGTCGGGGACGATGTGATTGAGCGTCATCCGTACCCGGTCACACGGGTTCATTGCCTGGCTCCCTCCCACAGATCCCCGCAACGCATGCCCCAGCCCCCCCGACCGGACCCCGTGACTGCACTCGGTCTCTGCACTGCTGTCCTTCTGCTACCCTCTTGGCATCCCTGAGCATTTCGGATATCGTTCGGGCAGCCTACTCCTGCATCCCGGTCAGGACGGGGTCAAGCCACGCGGCAACCATCCGGTGTGCTTCTTCCGGATCGGTGGTAATGCCCACCGTCTCGGCCATCTCCCGGTAAGCCGTTCGCCATTCGGCCGGCGGTGGCGGCAGCCAAGTGGGTGGCTCGTGCGTGCGGCGCGCCGCGAAGGTTCGTTGGATGTCAGCGCGCAGGCGCTCTCCGTCCAGGGTCTCGAACGCACCGATCAGCACGAGATCCACGAGGTCTTTGGCCCGGGTACTTGGCTCGCCTCCATGGTATGTCCTGGTGTAGGCGTGGAGCTTCTCGGCCACCTGCCGTTCGATTGGGACCAGCAGGACGTCGATCGGGCCGAGCCCCACGGCTGCGAGCAGTCCCGGCCGGCGCGCGCGTACGGTCTCCCACACTTCGGGCGGCCCGACGGTCACATCGACCTGCAGCACCTCGAATGGGGCGTTCGCCACGGCACACTCGACGCGGTACCGGATAGCGAGGCTGATACCGTCGTCCTTGATCTCCCGGCCCTCGCCGAGCGCGAAGGTGAAGTAGTCGCCCAAGTCCGCTGCCACCGCGCGGAGGAGGTCTTCCCGCGCTGCCGGCATGCCGTGTACGTGATCGATGTCCATGTCCATAGAGGCGCGTGCACGCTCACCTAGCCTTGTGTCCAGGGCCAGTCCGCCCTTCAGGGCCCATCGGTCCGGCGCGGCAATCGTCAGGCGAGCCATGAGGCGTTCGAGGGCAGCCTGTCGGCGGACAACCATCACAGGAACCCCAACAGCCCGGGCGTGGTTGCGCAGGCGCTGGTCCACTGATGCGCGGAAGGCCGCCGCTCTAACGTCTTGGCGCATGCTGCCGGGCCTCCTGGAGCGCGCGGAGAACCAGACGCTGCACCCGTGCGGAGCGGCCGGCGGCGGCATCGCGCAGCTCCTTCGCGGTCAGCAAGCGACGCGCAAGCGCCTGCGCCACAGCCTCGATGATGTGTTCTGGTCCCGTGCCAGCCGCCGCGGCATCGACGATGGTGCGAACTGTCGACGTCATCCGCACCCCTTCACGGTGCACAACCTCGCCGGGACGAAAGGACCGCGTGGTCGTGTGGATTCGAACAGCCGACAGTTGTGGGCGGTTGCCTGCCGGACGGGCCTCGCGTGGCAGGGTGATGTCGATCTTCCGAGGCCTTGCGGTCGACAGGTCGTGCAACGCCAGGGCGGTCTCATGAGAGACGACGGCCTTGCTGGGCCCGCTTTTCACCCAGGCAGCCACGATGTCCTCGTGGGAGAGGGCGGGGAACTCCCTGATCCGGTAGAACCCGCGGCTCACCCGTTCGAAGCGACCGGTGGATGCATGGTAGGCCAGGTTGCGCCTGCTATAGCTCGCCGCACTGGCCTGCTGGGCCGTGAAGTAGCCGGCCTGCGTGGCGGCGATCTCAAAGAGCAACTGGGCGTTGGCGACTCTCTTCGGCATATCCTCTGGGCCCCCATACGGCGACGGACGAAGCCACGGGGACGGTGTCGGGGTAGTCCGGTGGCCCCTCTCCCTCGAGCCGTGTCGCTCGTTGGTTACATCTTACTTCCCTAACAGTCGACAAGGCAAGGCACCGTGTGATGGCAGTCGGCATTGCCGCCGGCCTATGTGCTGGTCAGGGCGGTTGGGCAATTCCCAGATGGGAATACGGGATATCAGCGGCACCCCGGTCTCCGCGCTCACATCAGCGGCTTCTTGGGCGGGATTTGAAGCCCCCTTTCTCGGGCCGCCGCCCGGAGGACCTCGTTCTCGATCGTCAGCTCGCCAGTCTTCCGCTCGGCCTCTTTCAGCCGGCGGTCCTCCGGCGCCAGAGGCTTGCCCTTCAAGCCTTCGATGCCGCTGGCCGCGAACTCGTCATGCCAGGCCTGCAGCCGGCGAGCTCCCACGCGCATCTCGCGGTTCAGCTCATCAAGACTCTCGCCGCGGAGCAGGCGGGCGTCTGGACTTCGCCACCGCCGACCTCCCGTCTCCCATGGGGACCCCCTTTCACTATCGGGTCTCCAAGGAAACCGGGTGCGGTGGACTTCTGGACGACGCGTCCCCCAGTCCGTTGCCGTTGCCAATCGTCACCTCAGATGTGGCAAGCCGGACGCCTTGCTAATCCCCTGCTGATCTCCGGAGCCAAACTCCACGATACGGAGCGGCACTGCGCTGCGCACGGGAATGGCTGGAACGCTTACAGGACGGCGACTTTGGACACTCAGGTATGCTGGCCAGAACTGCGGGTACCGGGCTCCTAACCCGCGCGTCGGGGGTTCGAGTCCCTCAGGGCCCACCAGCTACGACACCCTCCAGGCGAAGATGACCAGGAATTGTCCACCAGGATTCCAGGATCCAAGGCCGGTCTCGAAGTCAATGCATGACAGACGCCGCGATCAAGCCCGAGATCCCTGACGGTGACACCTACCTCCTGCATAGACACGCCTTCAACCGGCTATGTCCCGATCGTGATGCTGCTGAAGCCGCTTTGGCGGACACATCTTCAAGAGACGGGGCCTCGGTGCAAGCCTCCTGGATGCCCATGCCCGGTGGTCTTGGGTGCTAGGCAGGGTGTGCAGCTTCGGCGCGGCCCACGAGCTTGGTGAAACGCTCGTAGGCGCCTCGATACAATGCCCGATGCTCGCCTGCGGGGGTGATCGTCCCCCCCAGCGAGGCCATGCCCAGCGTGGCGCTGTGAAGATCCTCGTACCAGCCCAACCCGACAGCACCTAGCATGGCAGCGCCCCTTGCCGAGGCTTCGGGAGCGGCTAGATGCAGCGGGCGATCCAGCACATCTGCCATGATCTGGGGCCAGACAGCGCTCTTCGCGCCCCCGCCGGTGAGCGCCAGCGTGCGCGCCCGCACATCTTGAAGAGCAAGGGCATCGCTGAGCATGCGCAGCGAGAACCCCGAAGCCTCCATGACCGCGCGGGCAAGATGCGCCGCGGTGTGCCGCGAAGTCAACTCGTGGAACGCGGCGCGAGCATCGGGTGCCGACCTTGGGCTTAGGATGTCTCGAAGGCGGGGAAGAAAGAGCACACCCTCGCTGCCAGGCGGCGCCGACGCGATCAGCCGGTCCAGCGCCGCGAGTCCTGTATCAAACTGCTCGGGCCGGCCGTCGAACAGGCCGAACAGGCGCGCAGCCCAGATGATCGCGGAGCCGGTCCCGACGGCCTCTGCGCCGCTTGTCCAGGCACCGGCGGGGAAAGGATAGGTGAAGGTATTGAGCGACTCGTTCAGAAACACCGGGGTTGGGGTGTTGATGCGGATCACACCGGTGGTGCCGAGAGTGACGCAGCCCTCGTCAGGCCTCAGCATGCCCGCCCCAACGTTCGCGCACACACCGTCGTGACTGCCTACGAATACGGGCGTTCCCGGCTCAATGGCCAGGCCTGCTCGAGTGGCTTCGCCCAGCAATTGATCGCCGCTTAGGATCCCAGGGAGGGCAATTCCGTCCAGACCGAACCCCGACGCCGGCGGCCATGACTCGGCGCCGGCTGAGCCGGGATCGGTGGCCTTCCGGCCCGTCAGGCAGAAGTTGACGTAATCCTTTACTGTCAGAACTGCCCGAATCCTGGTCCCGACGCCAGGCGCTGCGTGTCGCACCGCGGCAACCAAGTTGGCCCACGAGGCAATCCGCGCGTGCTGGTTCGATACGTACGGGGCAACGGCACTGACGCGCGCTTCGACCGCATCCCAGGGAAACACGAGAGGCCTCTCTGCTTCGTCGAGCAGCGCCAACCCCCTGCCCCGGCCGCAGAGCACGACTCCAGCAAGGTTCCAGACTTGAGCGGCGGCCCTGAGCCTCGCGATGACCTCAACAAAGGTCGTCCACCAGACGCGAGGGTCATGAGGCGTCTGACCGTCTGGGTACGCCATGCCCGCGGCCGTGGAAATACCGCCGCCGCGATCCATTAAGACGGCTTTGCACGTGGTGCTGCCGATGTCGACTGCGAGAATGTGAGGCGACACGGCTACTGGATCAGGAATACATAATCGTTGGGTTCAGGTAGCTGTATGCTATGTCCACTAGGATGTTGACCAGCAGGACGATCGTGCTGACCATCAGGAGGGCACCCTGGACTACCGGGTAGTCGCGGCGCAGTACCGCCGACACCACCAGGCTGCCGACGCCGGGAAGTTGGAACAGGGTCTCCGTGATGAAAGCCCCACTCAGCAGCATCGTGAAGGCCAGGCCTATGACGGTGATGACCGAAATGAACGCGTTCCGCAGGGCGTGCTTGACTATGACAGCACGTTCCCTGAGTCCCTTGGCCCTCGCTGTTCTAACGTAGTCCGAGTCCAAGACCTGGAGCATGCTGGCGCGCGTGATGCGGGCGATCAATCCTGTTTGCAGCAGGCCGAGCGACATAGCAGGCAACAGCAGATGGTGTAGCCACACCCCAACCCCTTCGCTCAGTGGCTGGTAGCCGCCGACCGGAAACCATCGCAGGCGTACTGAGAAGAGGAAGATCACCAGCATGCCGGTGACGAACTCCGGTACGCTCAGTCCGAAGAGCGCTACACTGGTTGTTAGCCCATCCTTCCAGCTGTCCGGTCTCAGCGCTGCCAAGATCCCAAGCGTCACGCCGATGAGCACTGCCACGGGCAACGCCACCAGGGTTAGGCTGACGGTAACGGGGAGCCTCTCGACCAGCGCCTCGGCCACGCTCCGGCCCAGAAAGAACGACTCCCCGAGATCGCCGCGAGCTGCGCCAAAGATCCATTTCACGAACTGGATGTGTAGCGGCTTGTCGAGACCCAGACGTCGGTAGATCGCTTCCTTGCTTTCCACCAGGGCGTCCTGTCCAAGGAATGTGGCTGCGGGGTCCCCTGGGGTGGCGTGTACGACCACGAACGACACCACACCCACCGCCACCCACAAGGGGATCAGTAGGATTAGACGTTGTAGAATGTACCGCCCCACAGCGTTCTCTCCGGTCTCTAGCGGACCTTAGATACGTTCCAGAATCTCGGGATTACGTGGTATGGCCGGTAGCCTTTCAGGCTGGTGCGGATCGCCTCCGGCTCGAAGTAGTCACCAATCCTGATGATTGCCACGTCGTCCCATACCATCTGCTGGATCGCAGCCCACACCGCCTGGCGTTCCTTGAGCGGCAGATCGGTATTGACCTGATCGAGCAGTCGGTCCATGTCCTGGTTGCAGTAGTTGTAGGCTGACCGCGACCCGCATCGCAGCGAGAGTATGGCCTGAGACGGATCAAAGCGCGGCGACCAACCCGTCTGGTTGATATGCCATCCGCGCAGGCTCTGGGCCTTCTGGATCTGGGATGGCCAGTCCATCATTTCGATCTTTATGTTGATCCCGGCCCGCTGCCACTGGGAGGCCATGGCGAGCGAAGCCTTGTACATCCAATCGAAGTTCTGATTGGTTAGATAGACGATGGGCTCGTTCTTGTAGTCTGCTTCGGCCAGCAGCCGCTTGACCTGATCCAGATCCGGTTTGTTGTACGGACCGGAGCCCGCCGTGGTGTACCAGGTCTTCTGCTCCGGGAAGAAGATGCTTGGCGACAGACGCACGTACTCCGGCCGGTTCCCAAACGCTGTGGCTGACATGATCTGGCCCATGTTGAGCGCGGCCACCAGCGCTTTCCTAAAGGCCAACTTGTTCATGGGGGCCTCAGCGTGGTTCAGTTCGACCAGGATGCCCCACTTTGGCTTGACGATCTCGACGTTGATGTCTTTGTGGGCTTCGAGCTGCGGAACGCTTGTGATGGGAACCGCCTCGGCGAAGTCGTAGGCACCGGTAAGCAGGCCGGCCACGCGGCTGCCCGCCTCGGTTACCGGGATCAGCCCGATGTGGTCCGCACAGGCGATGCGCCTGCCGCCGAAACCAGACGGTCCGGG
Organism: bacterium; assembly: GCA_031082185.1. Lineage (NCBI taxonomy): Bacteria > bacterium. The sequence goes on from JAVHLI010000010.1 coordinate 7,179, forward strand.
GAACCGGGTGTCGGGTCGGTAGTCAGCGAACTTGGCCAGGCGGACCGCCACATCCGGCCTCCACTCGCCGAACTTATAGGGTCCGGTGCCGACCAGATCCTGACCGCGAATCTCCTTCTCGCCATACTTATCGATGATCGTCTTTGGTAGAACCGCGAACAGAGGCGTTGGCATCGCCAGATTGGCAGGGAAGGGGAAGCGATTGGCCAACTGAAAGCGCAAGGTCAGATTGTCGACCACCGTGACGCTCTGGACTGCCGCAAATCGCCCCGCCGCGCCGGGAGCGGACTTCACATAGCGTTCGAACGAAGCCTTGACATCGGCCGCCGCCAGCGTCTGGCCGTCATGGAACTTCACGCCAGACCGGAGCTTGAAGGTATAGACGAGTCCGCTCGAGTCGATTGTCCAGCTCGCCGTCAGTTGCGGAATGACGGCGTATTCCTCATCGAAGGTCAAGAGCGACTCGAATATGTAGAGTGCTACTTGACGCGAGGCTGTTGTGGTGGACAGCATGGGGTCCAGTGTCGGCGGATTGGTTGTCATGGCCGCCACGATGGCCCCTCCTGTAGCAGCACACTCTGGCGCCTGGGCCGACGACGGCGTGTTCAAACCAATCACCATCGACGGCACACCGAGACTCAGGGACAGTACCGTGACCAGTAGGGCGTTCCTGCTCCATTTCACGGATCTCCCACCTCCTCAGGTGAATGTCCATTCCTGACACGAGCACGCCAGTGATCTAGGCTAACACCGTTTCCACAGGCTCCCGGTACAAGGGGTGGTCCCTGAAGCGCGCCGCTGACTTCATGTCCTTCAGGCCCGAGCCTGTGACCGTGCACACCACGGTTTCATCGGGTGCGATCTTCCCGGCGGCGCGACACTTTGACAGGGCCGCTAACGCGTATGCGCCCTGTGGCTCTGCGAAGACCCCCTCCTCGAACGCGAGGGACTGCTGGGCAGCGTAGACTTCCTCCATGGTCACCCCAACCCACTCCCCGCCGGAGGACTGGATGCTTTGCCAGGCCCAGGCGCCGTCCAGCGGACGATAGTAGCTGCCGCTTCTGAACGGTTCGTCGTGCAGCCGGTGAATCGGCGCGTGCAGACGATCGGTGACCTGTCCGCCGCTGATGCGTGGCGTCCTCTGGGCGAGGCCCATGGACACCAACTCACGGAATCCTTTGTAGACACCACCCAGAAGGCCACCGCCGCCCACGCAGCAGAAGACGTGCTCCGGGACGGCTTCCAGCGCCGCCGCGATCTCGAACGCGATTGTCTTCCCGCCCTCGACCATGAAGGGATTGACCGGACGGGCCGAGACCATCGGTACCTTGCCGTGTTCGACCGCATAGCGCTGCATGCCGGTGTACGCGGCGAAGTATCGCTCGATGTCTTGATCGGATGGTGGAAGAAGCTTCACCTGGGCACCGTACATCGAGATCTGCAGGCGCTTGGATTCAGCGACATCGACGGACACCCAAACCTCGGCATCAAATCCGGCCCGCGCGCAGTACGCTGAGAGCGCCACACCCACATTGCCCGACGATACCACCGCAAACTCCCTTGCGCCTTCGTCCGCAGCCTTCGTGATGGCCACAGAGACCTGGCGGTCCTTGAAGGAGCCGGTAGGGTTCATGTACTCAAGTTTAAAGTATAGGCGTTCGAGCCCGAGGCGTGCAGCCGTTCGTCGGCTTCGGACGAGCGGAGTGCTGCCCTCTCCCAGCGAGATCACAGAGGCGTCCCGGACAGTCGGGAGCACGGCCCGGAAGCGGTCCCAGATACTACCGGGTGCCATCCATGTGCGGGTGAACTCCTGCGCCGCGCGCGCGTACTCGAAAATCAGCTCGAGTTCGCCTCCGCAGGCGTCGCACCGGTATAGAAGGCCCGCGGGGTAGGAGGCGCTACAGGTCACGCAACGCAGCGACTCGGCCATCTCCTGCCTCCCGGCACCTGCCTCAGTTCCCACGGCTCGTCTTCACGACGCAGCCGCGGCACATCACCCAATCTGCGGTGCGATAGGTACTGATGTCGGCCAGGGGGTTGTCGCGCACTGCGATTAGGTCAGCGCGCATGTCGGGGGCGATACGGCCGGCCTGCCGGTCGAGCCGAAGTGCCCGCGCGGCTCTCGTCGTGGCGGCCCGCACTGTCTCCAGCGGGGAGAGACCGGCTTGCACCATGAGCTCCATCTCCAACCATGTCTCATCGAAGGGTGTCAGGGTGGCCCCCGCGTCGGTGCCCACGACCATAGGGACCCCAGCGTCGTGCATCTGCTTGAAGATCCCCAGCATCGTGCGTTCTTGCAGTAGCAGGAATCGTTCGTGGTCGGTACCCGTACCGGTCAGGCGTGGCTGGTCCAGTCGGCGGTACCCGGCCGCGAGGCCCATCATGATGCTGTTCCCATTCTTTAGGATCTCCGTGGTGACTGCTGGATCGTAGACGCGCCGCAGCCATCCGTGCTCCTCGCGCTCAAAGAACGCGCAGTGCTCGATGCTGTGGAACCCAGCCAGTGCGGATCGTACCGTGCCCTCTCTTGATAGACAGTGTGATACCGACGGGAGCCCCAGCTCATGTGCCGACTCCGTGATGGCGTCGGTTTCGGCTTGCGTGAAGGCTGGATGCTCGGGCTGCGTGCCCGGCGTCATCTGGCCCCCGGTCGCCATAGCCTTGATGCTCGTGGCGCCTTGGTCGTGCAGCAGCTTCACCAACCGCCGGATGGCGTCGATACCGTCGACTTCTCCCCCCATGAAGTGAAGATGCCCGCCGATTCGCGTGATTGGAGGACCAGAGAGAAGGAGGTTGGGCAACTCGACGAGCTCGTGGGCCAGGGCATGACGCATGCCTTCGAGCACGACGAGGTCGCTCCCGCAATCCCGTGCAGTGGTGACCCCACTGAAGAGCAGGGTCTGCGCGTTCTTGAGGGCTCGGAGCACCCGCACCCCCGGGCCCTCAGCCAGGTAGTCTTCCCGTGGGCTGGCCCCCCCGGTGAAAGCCAGGTGGACATGGGTGTTCATTAGCCCGGGGACCAGGTAGTGCTCCGAGAGGTCGACCACCTGCCATTCGTGGCCCTTGAACTCCTGCGCGAAGTCCACAAACGCGCCCACGAACCGGATTGCGGATCCGTCTACTGCCACTACGTGCGGGGCGAACCCCCCGGGTGGGTCGAGGAAGACGCCCTTGCTTTTGATAAGCAGCATCCCTGTGCTCATTGCGCTGTCCGTCGCCTCGGATTGAATAGGTCGCTCAGGCCGTCGCCCAGGAGGTTCAGGGACAACACGGCTAGGGCGACGGCTGAGCCTGGAAAGACGACGAGCCAGGAGGCCTGCTGGAAGATGGATCGAGCCTCACCGAGGATGTTTCCCCAACTCGCGATAGGCGGTTGAATGCCGACACCTACGAAACTCAGTCCGGCCTCACCGAGGATGGCATAGGCGAAGAGGAACGTCTGTTGGACCATCAGCGGCGGCAGCAGACCTGGAAGGATGTGACGATACACGATTCGCAAGGACGAGGCGCCCAGTGCCTGCGCGGCTTCGACGTACGCCACCTCCCTCAAGACCAGTGCCTCCCCGCGCACGATCCGAGCCGTCCGGGGGATGTATACAAGTGAAAGCGCGACAACCACGTTCACAGCGGTATTACCCAGGGCGGCCAGAACTGCCAGCGCCAGCAGGAGGGCCGGGAAGGCCATCATCACGTCCATGAGGCGCATCACGTACCGGTCCAAGCGACGGTTTGCTCCGGAGACAAGGCCGAGCACGGTCCCCACGATGCCTGTGACCAGCATCGTGAACAACCCGATGAGCAGGCTGTTGCGTCCTCCGGCAAGCAGGCGGGCGGCGAGATCACGGCCGAGCGCGTCCGTACCCAACAGGTGACCAACTGCCGGCGGTGTGAGGATGACTTCGTAGTACGGCTCGTTTGGATCGATCCTGTAGATCAGCGGGCCGATAGCGGCTGTTAGCACTATCGCCACGAACATCGCCGCCCCAAACTTGGTTGCCGGGCTGACCTTGAACGCGCGACGTGGGGGGATAGTGTTCGTAGGGCCTTTAGGACTGGCAGTGCCCATCAAATCCGCTCATCGCTCCCGACACGAGTTGAAAGGCAGGTGCGCTACCAACTACATTCCAGTTCTGTGATACGACGAGCATATCCTTCTCCACATCCGCTGCGGCAATACGCAGCGACACCACTGGCGCAGGTTCCGCCCCTTGCAGCGCCTAATAGGGTTCATGCGCTGTTGTTGGAGGTGCTGTCGTGTACACGTACGAGCGGCTTGGTATTCACGGCGTCATCAACGCCTGCGGGAAGATGACCAGCTTGGGGGGATCGGTTCTCAGCCCTCGCGTAGCCGAGGCGATGGCTATGGCGGGGACGGCTTACGTGGATTTGGAAGCCCTCAAGGAGCGGGCCAGCGACGTGATCGCCAAATGGGCCGGAGCAGAGGCAGCCTGGATTACCTCGGGCGCGGCCGCCGGGGTCGCCATTATGGTCGCGGCGTGTGTAGCGGGTAGTGACCTGCGACGGGTGAGGCGACTACCCGACGCCGATTGGGAGCCACGGTCTATCTTGATTCAGGGTGGGCACCTGATTGACTTCGGTGCCTCGGTCGAGCAGATGGTTCGAATCGGTGGTGGCCGGCCGGTGGCGGTAGGAGCGGTTAACCTGTGCACTCCTGACACGATCCGGAGCTTCATTGATGAGAGCACCGCGGCTGTTATGTACGTGCAATCTCACCACGCGGTCCAGAAAGGAATGGTGAGCTTGGAAGAGGTGGTGGCCATCGGCCACCGCGCTGGTGTGCCGGTGCTCGTTGATGCTGCCGCCGAGGAGGACATGCGCCGGTACGCTTCAGCAGGTGCTGATCTGGTGGTCTACAGCGGGGGCAAGAGCTTTGGAGGCCCCACATCAGGGTTCATCGCTGGGCGCGCAGGCCTCATAGCCTGTTGCCGGGTGCAGGACCGCGGGATTGCCCGGTCCATGAAGGTGAGCAAGGAAGCCATCCTTGGTTTGCTGACGGCCCTGGAGCTCTTCCTGGACTGCGACGACGTTGCCACCCGGGCCGGACAGGATGAGATCGTCACCGCACTGCTTCGCGGGTTGACCGGCCTGCCTCATACCCGGCTCGCGATTGTGTCCGATGAAGCTGGGCGTGCCATCCAGCGAGTCGCGGTTTCGCCCCTAGCCGACGAACTGGGGTTTGATGCCGTCGCGCTCCTGCACGATCTTGAGGCCGGGTCTCCCAGGATCGTGGTTCGGGGGCACCAGGCCAACACCGGCATCCTCCAGCTTGACCCCCGGCCCCTCAAGCTGCAGGATGTTCCGGTCATCGTCGACGCAATCCGGGGGATCTACGCACGACGGCTATCTCGCGCCACCACCTAATGGGCCCGTGCGTCAGCCGCAGGTAGGCTCTCCGCTGGGTGGTCAATTCCAGATGCTGCAAAACCCCCTGAAGATCAGAACGCCCACGGTGGCGCCCGGGTCCTGCTTGCCCTTGGACTGCTCCCCGTAGTAGGCTACCCTACCGTGCCGCGCTACCATTTCCTTTGAGGCCTCCAGCCCGACCTCCGCAGCCTCAAGGGCTTTCTCCATGGCGGTTCTTATGTCAATGTCCCCCGCCGCCGCCAAGGCCTCTGCGGCAGGATGCATGGAATCGATGATGGTCTTTTCCCCAGGCTTCGCCTTTCCTCTTTCCATTATTCCACCGACAAACGCCTGGAAGAAGGCGGTCAGATCGGCCGCGGAGATCTCTCCCTTACCGGCGAGCGCCTTCCCTCCGCGCATGAACCCTGTGGCGACCAGTGTGCCCATCGTGGAGGGTGCCACCCTGGCCATGGCCAGTCCGGCCTTCATCAGGAGCTTGCCGATGTCAGTGTCCGCATCGTTCGCGATCTCCGCATACCCCGCGCCGAATGCCCGCTCCATCGTTAGGCCTAGGTCTCCATCACCCATGACCGAATCCAGTTCGATCAAGTACTGCTTGTTCTCTTGCATCAACTCGGAAAGGGCGCGCATGATCGTGATTACAGTATCCTTGCGCAGGGTATCCATGCTGGCGCCTCAGACCAGCAGCTGCTGCTGCACGAAGAAGGGAGTACTTGCCGGCCGCGCTATCAGTTCCTTCAGCTCGCTGTCCAGTCTTAGCACAGACACTGAGAAGCCGGCCATCTCCATTGAGGTAGCGAACTCCCCAACGTAGACATGGTAGACCGTGATTCCCCTCTCCTTCAAAATGAGGTGGGCTCTGCGGTACACGATGTACAGTTCCTCCCTGGCAGTACCTCCCAGGCCATTGATCAATACAGACACCTCATCGCCCTCTTGAAACGGGAGGTCCTCGAGCAGCGCCCCCATCATCTCATCTACGACCTCATCTGCAGGCCGCAGCTTCCCGCGCCGGATCCCGGGTTCGCCGTGAATACCCATGCCCACTTCCATTTCATCCTCGCCGATTGTGAACGTGGGCTTACCGACCTCTGGGACGATGCAGGGCGTGAGCGCAACACCCACGGTGCGCACGTTCGCTGCAGCCTTGGCGGCCACACGTTTGACATCCTCCAAACTAGCCAACTCATCTGCCTTTGCGCCCGCCACCTTGTAGACGAAGAAGATCCCGGCCACGCCACGGCGCTTTCCTTCTTCTCCCCTGGGGGCGGAGGCGACATCATCGGAGGCTACTAGGGAATCTACCGTGACGCCCTCCATGCTTGCCATCTCGGCCGCCATTTCGAAGTTGAGGATGTCTCCTCCGTAGTTGCCGTATATGTATAACACGCCTGCGCCGGTATCAATCGCCTTCGTCACATTCAGCATCTGCTCGGCGCTGGGCGATTGAAACACCCCCCCCACCGAGCATCCGTCGAGCATTCCTTGGCCAACATACCCTAAGAAGAGGGGCAGATGTCCTGATCCTCCGCCGGTGGCTAGACCGACCTTTCCCGCCCTCCTGGGGCCAGCCTTGACGAGGCAGCGCAGTTCTTCGGCCACACACGTAACCTGGCTTGGGTGCGCGCTGACAATCCCCTGGATCATCTCGTCCACGAATCTCTCGGGTTTGTTCAGGAACTTCTTCATCGGGTAGCTCCGGTTTCTTGGAATGATGTCCTGCCTAGAGCGGTAGTTCGTAAGGAACCCCAAGCGCTTTTTACGCCACGAGCGCGACCGTTCCCTGCGCGGGCCTGTTCTTCAAGGCGGCGGTTTGTTGTTGCGGAGCGCGGCATCCCTGCCACCAGCAGCCCCCGGGGCCATACGCCCCGGTGCGTGTCCGCCCGCCACCGCGCATGAGAACGGCTGAAAGACAGATCGGACGGTGTTTTGGGACACGTAGGCGCGCTGGCCAGAACCATGGGCACCGGGCTTCCAGCCCGCGCGTCGCAGGCTCGAGGTGATCCTTTCGCGCTGGTTGAACACGCGCCCGGGGGAGGCGACCCGCTTGCCCATCCTCACCGCCTCGTGGGCGGTGAACGACCAGCCCGTGACGGCGCGCACGATCTCCGCCATCTGGTGCATGCTCCAGGGGACGAATTGGCAGCAGACCATCGAGTCCAGGAACAGGTTCCACAGATGTTAAGCTTTCTCGATGGTGGCCGAAGGGCTCGAGGAGACCCTCACCCTCCATCGGCTGGGCCTCGCCGATCGGTTGGGGCTGGACCATGGGTGACCAGAAGCAGCGGTGGCTGGCGACGGCCCTGTTGGAGATCGAACCCCGGCTGCGTCGGCTGCGCGGCTACCGTGCGGTACCGCAACTACGGGTGGCATTGAAGCAGGGGATCACGCAGGGACAGGAGGAGACGGTGGCGTAATGATGGCTGGGGCTGCTCTCACATTTCAACTGGCCCTGGGACACCCACCCGCACTCGACAGAGAGGAGGTGAACGTGCGCAGGCCGGTCGGTCCAGGGGCTCAGTGCCTGCGCGGGTGCAAGGAGATCTAGGGAGAGAGTGGCCAGCGCTCCATCCTTGAAGCTGGGGACGGGCCACACTATCAGGAAGGAGGACTGAAATGCTACGAGGCAGGGTTCGTATGCACCCCGCGGTGGCCGTTGTCGCTGTCGCCGCGCTGATCTCGCTCGTGTTTGTCGGCACCCCGTTGTCAGCACAGCAGAAGATCGGGGGCACGCTGAATATCCTCGTGATGCCGGGCTACGAAGAGGATCAGATCATCAAGCCCTTCGAGGAACGCTACGGCGTCAAGGTCAACGCCAAGATCTATCCTAGCTCCGACCAGATGTTCTCCATGCTGAGCGTGGCCAAGCCAGGCGAATGGGACGTGACGACCCCGGACACGCCGTGGATCGCCAAGCTGGTCAAAGCCAATCTCCTCATGCCCCTCACCCCATCTGAGTATCCGGTGGTGAGCGACTTCTTCTCCCGCTGGCAGAAGTTCGACCAGAACTACGTTAACAACACGATGTACGGCCTGGTGAGCCGCTTCGGCTTCTACGGGATCGTTTACAACTCCAAGCACGTGAAGGCGGAAGAGACCCGTTCTATCAAGATCATGTGGAATGCGAAGTACAAGAAGAAGATCGTCCTGTTTGACTGGTACCTTCCCAACATGGGCATGCTGGGGCGATACCTAGGCTTCAAGCAGCCGTATCGCATCGCCGGCGCCGACTACAAGAAGCTAGAGGACACCCTCATATCGCTGAGGCCGCAGGTGGGCATCATCGCGGCGACCAACTCGGATACCATCCAGGCGCTTGCCAACGAGAGCGCGTGGCTGAGCTTCGGAGGCGAGTGGCTGCAGGTGCTTCTGAAGGAGCAGGGCCGACCTCTCGAGCTCACGATTCCCGATGAGGGCGGGGTGAGCTGGACCGAAGCCCTCGTGATCATGAAGAACAGCCAGAACGTGCCGGCGGCCAAGGCCTATGTGCAATACATTCTGAGCCCCGAGGTGCAGGCGAAACTCGCCTGGGCGAACGCGTTCCACGCCATGGTGCCTAACAAGATGGCATCGAAGTACCTCAAACTCGAACAGGCCCGGGCGATCTTCATGGACGATGCCGCCCGGTTGGAGCGCATCTTGGGTCGGATCGCCACTCGAGAGATCCCAGCGAACGAGGCTCAGTGGAAGTTGACCTGGGAGCGATTCAAGAGCCGCTGACCGATCTGCCGTGACTGCAGAGTCTGACGTCGAACTCGTCCACGTGACGAAGCACTACGGCGATGTCGTCGCGGTGAATGATATCTCCCTGCAAGTGCGCCCTGGCGAATTCCTGACGCTCCTCGGGCCGAGTGGCTCTGGAAAGACCACGATCCTGCGCATGGTGGGGGGATTCGAGGCGGTTTCAGCCGGCGACGTACTCATCAAGGGCCGCACTATGACCGGTGAGCCCCCGCACCGCCGGGATACCAGCATGGTCTTCCAGGACTACGCGTTGTTTCCCCACAAGAGCGTGGGGGAGAACATCGCGTTTGGCCTGAAGATGCGGGGTGTAGCGCCCGAGGAGCGCCGGCGGCGGGTCCAGGGGGTTCTCGATCTCGTGGACCTGCCAGGCGTAGCCCATCGCATGCCCTATCAACTGAGCGGAGGCCAGCGCCAGCGGGTGGCGCTGGCCCGCTCGCTGGTGATCCGCCCGTCGGTGCTTCTTCTGGATGAACCACTAGGAGCTCTTGACGCCCAGATACGGAAGCACATGCAGGTTGAGATCAAGACGCTCCAGCAGAGGCTTGGGCTGACATTCTTGTACGTGACGCATGACCAGGAAGAGGCGATGGTGATCAGCGACCGCATCGCCATCCTGCGCAACGGGGTGCTTGAACAGATTGGGCCGCCGGAAGAGGTCTACGAACGCCCGGCCTCCCGCTTCGTAGCCAGCTTCCTTGGGGAGTGCAACCTGCTAACGGGTGTTGTCCACGCCCTCCGCGGCGCGACCCTGGTCATTGACAGCCCCGAGATCGGGCCGTTGCAGGGTTCGGCGCCGCACCTCTCGCCGGTTCTCGTACCCGGCCAGGCGGTCACAATCGGGATTCGTCCCGAGAGGATGCGGGTCGGCTGGCAGGACGGGGATCGCGTCAATTCGAAGTCAGGGCGCGTACACCAGGCGGCATTCTCGGGAACGGTTACCCGCTATACGGTCCGGGTGGGGGGAGCCGACATCGTGGTGGCCGCGCTCGGGCCCAAGGCGCACTCCGTGGGAGATGAGGTTACGCTCTCGTGGGCAGTTGAGGACACGATCGTGATTCCAGGGCCGCCGGGCGAGCCCGCCCAACCACCAGACAATCCGGGAATACGATGATCATGCGCACACCACCGTCCGAGACGGCGATTCGGCGGGATCGGTGGGCCTTGTGGTTCCTGCTGCCCATCAGTGCATGGCAGGCGGTCTTCTACTTATCCTCGGCTGCGTTCATGTTCCTGGTCAGCTTCTGGGTCATGCAGGACTACAAGTTGGTACCCACATGGACCCTCCAGAACTACGCCATCTTCTTCAAGGAGTTCATCTACTTCAAGGCCTACTTGACCTCGCTGGTGTTTGCCACGACAACGGTCCTCATCACGATGGTGGTGGCCTATCCATTTGCCTATGCGCTGGTGTTTGTTGTCCCGAAGCGCCTGCTAACCGTTGCCCTCGTCGCGGTGATTGCGCCATTCTGGACGAACTACTTGGTGCGGGCCTACGCCTGGCAGATCATCCTGGCGAACAACGGGATCATGAACTACGTGCTTCAGCGCCTGCGTCTGATTACAGAGCCGATCGATATCCTCTATACCCTCCTGGCCGCGCGTATCGGGATTGTGCACTTCCTGCTGGCCATCATGACACTCATCCTCTATACGACCCTTGAGGGCATCGACAAGAACCTGCTCGAAGCAGCCGACGATCTAGGGGCGGGGCGCCTCCGGACTTTTTCTGAGGTCATCCTACCCCTCAGTTCTGGCGGCCTTGTGGCAGGAGGGATGTTCGCATTCGTCCTGGCGTTCGCCGATTTCGTCTCTCCTGCGGTCCTGGGTGGTCAGGCCCAGCGGGTCTTCCCACAGATTGTCGTGGATGCAGTGCAGTGGACGGTGAACTGGCCCCAGGCGTCGGCATTCGCGGTGATTATGGTCGTGACCATCCTCTCGATTGTCGGCCTTTTCGCTCGGTGGATGCGGTTCGCGGGCTTTGGCCTGGCGGTGGAACGGTGAGCTCCTGGGAGATCCGACTGGATCGGATGACCGTGCGCTGGGATCGGTTCGCGACCGGCCTGCTTCGCGCTTATCTGGTGCTGGCCTATGCCTTTCTCTTTGCGCCGATTGCCGTCACGATCGTTTCGTCCTTCAACGCAGACCGGTTTGTGACGCTGCCGTGGCGGGGATTCACCTGGCATTGGTATGACCTAGTCATCCGGAACCGCGACCTGATCTTCCCCTTGCGGAATAGCGTTGTGGTGGCCGCGGGCGTGGGCCTGATGTCCGTCTTGCTCGGCTTCCTGGGCGCGTACGGGCTGACCAGGACCCGGGGCCGCTGGCAGGGCCTCTACACGCTGGGGCTGATCTCGCCGCTAGCAGTACCCTGGATCCTGCTGGGCCTGGGGCTCTTGGTGTTCTTCACGCGCATTGGCATTCCGAAATCCCTCTTCACCGTCTGGATCAGCCATACGATCTTCGCCGCACCGCTGGCCATGCTCATCATTCGCGGCCGCCTGCTCACGATGCGCCGGAGCTATGAGGAGGCCGCCTGGGATCTCGGTGCGGGCCGGCTCCGTGCGATTTGGGAGGTCGTGCTGCCACTTGCGGGGCCAGGCCTGGCCGGCGCTTTTCTTCTGACATTCACGTTGTCATTTGACGAGTTCATCCTGGCGTGGTTCGTCTCCGGTTTCGATGAGACGCTTCCGGTAAAGATCTGGGGGATGATGCGGTCGGGGATCAATCCGACCATCAGCGCGATCGGAGCGATCGTGTTTGTCATGTCGATTACGTTGAGCATTCTGGGACAGGCATTCCAGCGACGAGGCACGGCGACATGATGGAAGACGAGCGGAGGCATCGCATGGCGCTTCTGGGCGACGACATCTCACACCTCACCTGGCCGGAGTTTGCGGATCGAATCGGCCGCTCCGTGGTTGTGATCCCTGTGGGATCTGTCGAGCAGCACGGCCCTCACCTGCCCCTGGGCGTGGATGCGTTCATTCCGTACCACCTGGGGCTGCGGCTGGCGGCGCGGCTGCCGGTCCTTGTTACGCCGCCGATCTGGTATGCTGGCCCGTCGGATCCGGTGAGCGGAGGCGGACAGCGATTCCCGGGGACACTGGCGCTCCAGGGAACGACCTTGATTGAGTTGACCACCGATGTCCTTCGAGAGTTCATTAGACAAGGAGCCCGGTGCTTGGCCCTTCTGAATGGTCACTTCGAGAACACAGCGTTTCTCGCCGAAGCGTCTCGCCGCGTCCTCCCCCTCGATGACTCCTCCAGCCGGAAGATCGTCATTATCAACTGGTGGGAGCACGTGCCGGACGAGGCGCTGCAGAGGCTGTTCCCAGAAGGGTTCCCCGGCTGGGAGGTTGAGCACGCGAGTCTGACCGAAACATCGTTGATGCAGGCACTCCTGCCTGAACTCGTGCACGTTGACCGACTCCCCACCGGCGCGGGCCGGGGGCGGCGTGCGCCGCGCCATAAGGTGTTTCCCGAGCCGGTGGGTCTGGTTCCCCCAAGTGGCATCCTCTACACGGCGAGCGGGGCGTCCGCCTCCACGGGAGAGGCGCTTGTTCAGGTCCTGCTTGACGCGATCGAAGAGGTGCTGAGAGCAGAGTTCCCGCTCTAGGCCGGCCCGTGCTCGCTCCTCGCCCAGCACGCGGAGCGTCTCCTCGCTGGCTTCTTCGGCAAGAAGACGCCATGAATATCTGCTACGCTCCTGCTACCTGCTTCGAACACCGCGAACGTTGTTGCTTCCTCTTGACGAGCCGTTCCTCTCCGTAGCACGTGTGGGGCCTCGTCCGAATGCTCGCCGTGACCGCTGCGAAAGGGGCCGCAAAGAGCCGTGCCGAAAGTGGCATGGGACCGACGTTCCCAGACTCCATACTTTCCCGGAGAACGGGGTGATACGAGGTGGGGGATGCGGATCGTCCTGTCAGTCGTGCTTGCGGCTGTCCTGGTGAGCTTGAGCGGCCTCACGCAGCATCAGTTTACCCAGGCCCAACCCGATGCCCAGTTCGGCAGGAACCGCATCTAAAACGACGACGCGGAAGCCGGCCCTGGCGCTCCAGACGACGAAGCGATTATACCTCCGCCCCAGTGGACGGTGACGACAGGATTCACGGCGGTGCGATACGGTGCATCCGGCGGGTTTCTCTCTGTGGGAGGGCCAAAAACGCTCGTTCAACCGTCACTCAGACGATCATCCTGACCGCGGGCTCCGAGATCGATGCCGGCGCGGTCACTTACCGACTGTACGAGTACCTCGGCACGTGCGAAGCTGAGGACGACCAGGCAACCGTGCTTGTGACGTTCCAGACTGGCGCGGGGGTGCCGCTCGGCGAGGCGACAATCGGGCCGGTGACCTCGGATCACTTTCGGAACAAGGGCGGGCTGCTGCGCGCGGTGACCGGCACGGTACCCCGCGAGACGAGGCGCGTCGTGGTCAATGTGATTATGACGAGGCTGTCCGGCAGCTACAACGACGGCTCCGCGGACAATCTTGTGTTCGAGCTCGTCCGGAGGTAGCCGGGAAGGGGCAAGCAGCCCGGCCCTGGATGCTCCCTGCCGGTCTGCGTGGTCTGCACGTGAGCACGGAGAACGCTGCACATCAAAGGGAGGAGGGAGGTCTGTGATGATCAGTTCGCGCGCGCAAGGCCGCGTTGTGATGTCGGCCACCTGGGGAATCCTGCTCCTAGTGGCGATCGTGGCCCTCTCGGTGACCGAGGCGTCGGTGCTGCTCCCGGATGGCGCGGTCGGAGTTCGGCTACCCGGCACAACGGCGGCTGCTGAGCCCGACTTGGCCGGAACCGTCTTGCACGACGAGTTGATCCCATTTGTGATCAGGGACGCCGCGGGCAACTCGCTGTTCGGGGGCGTACTGCAGAACCGTGCCGTCCGATCAAGAACCCAACTGGTCCACTTCTACTACCGCATCAGGGACACCGCCCCGGGTCTGCCCGGGCGCATCGTTCGCGTTGACACGATCGGCTTCCCTGGGACGATCCACGCCGACTACAGGATTGACGGTTTGGGGGCCGTGGCTCCGGTGGAGGCCGGTCGCGCAGGAGAGCGGGTCAAGTTCTTCTTCGCCGGCAGGCCTACCGCGGCCGCGCCCGCCCCACTGGGTCTGCTTGCCGGCACGGAGTCCCGCTTCTTCTTCGTGAAGGGCGTGTGCTACAGTTTCGGGCCTGGCGGATTGACTACGTTGGTGCTCGCCACGGGTCAGCAGGTGACCCTTTCTACAGTCAGGCCGGCTCGATAGGCTTGCCCGGATCCAGAAGGGTGCCCAGCGCGTGGCGGCGGCAGGTCGGATGCAAGGTGCCCGGAGACGGCCCCCAGCCGGCTCCGGGTCTTCTCATTACTATCGGGTGTCCAGGGAAACCGGGTGCGGTGGACTGCCTGCCGCAATTCGAAGTCGCCACCAGTAGACACCAGTCGCCAGGGCGGTCGCCGCGCCGGAAAATAGAACGGTCGTCTCGCGCGTCGGCAAAGGGTATCGCGCATAGATGTGGTGGAGGCTGCCCAGGAAGGCCGCTATCAGCAAGACGGCCACCTGCCGTGAACCGAGAGGGTTCTCATCAAGCAGTTTCCCGAGGACGAAGTAGAACGAGACAAAAGCGGGAGCCATTAGCCTTTCCATGTCTGGGCTGAAGAGTATTGTTCCCACGGTAACGGCGTAGAGGAGCAGCAGGTGTCTTGCCCCCATCAGCAGTCTCCAGGTCTTGCCTGGGGTAAGAAGTGGGAACAGCGAGACAGGGGCGAACGCAAAAACCAGCACCTTGAGCCACGGCTGCACCTCCAGGATTCCCCGCCCGTACGCTGAGACCGCGCCCGCATAATAGGTCGGCGACGTCCCATGCGCGAGCACCATCAGGACGAGCGACAGGAAGGCGAAAGCGGCTGGGGCCAACGACAGCAGGAATACGCTGCGCTCTTTGCTCCAGCGACCGGATTCAATCAGATACACCAGGACAACGATGGGCATGAGAACGATGACTTCTCGCGTAAGAACTCCGAGGACGAGGATCAAACCAAAGAAGAGCCAGCTCCCCGTGTGCGCGGTCCACAGCAAGAGGAGGATCCAGAGGAGTGCGAGGAGGTCATTGAACTGGTAGTAGTCCCAAACCGCGAACCCGTACGGCCCCCTGCTGGCAATGAAGAGAACCGTGGAAAGAGTAGCGTTTGAAGGGGTCACTCCGAGCTTGCGCAGGAACATATA
Source organism: bacterium (assembly GCA_031082185.1). Lineage (NCBI taxonomy): Bacteria > bacterium. The sequence goes on from JAVHLI010000010.1 coordinate 22,516, forward strand.
GAGCGTCAAAGGGACAAGGAAGGCTGCACCCAGCGTGAGGAACAGAAACGCTGAATCCCTTTGAACGGGCAGGATTCCGGCGAGATATGGGCCCAGGATCCGGTAGACGAAGGGGGGACGGATTTCGAGATTGAGATTCGGTGCCGCGTCGGCCATTCTTCGATAGAGGTGAAGATCCCATCCTGCGAACCGAGGGGAGTCGGGCTCGATGCGTCCCCATAGGAAGACCATGATGAGGCACGCCAGCACTATCACGATAACGTTCGCGAGCGTCGGGTTCGGGCGACTGGTCCTGTTCATTCTTCAAAGGAGAAGGCCCGATCTAATCGGCGCCAGCCCCTTACGACCAGCAGCAACACGAGGATAAGCGCCGCCAGGGGCCACACCCATGCCAGGTCTCCAGGGCCGCCGCGCCCTGTGACGGCCTGCTCTCGCTGGATGCGGACCAGCCTGTAGGTCCCCAGCAGGCTCTCTACTTCCGCATCGGTGATCTTCTTCTCGTTTACCCCGAACAAGGGACCTGCGAAGCCGCTGGCTATGATGACCCTGCGAAACAGGTCTATTCGATCCGGCCTTCCTGTGACGTCCTCTGCCGATCCCGACCACCGGCCGTCAGGCAGCCAGACTTCCACCCGAGGATTGACCGTGATGTTGCGGTACCAGTCAGCGGCCTGCCCGAAGCCGGCCGTGCAGTAGATGTCGCCGCCCACGTCGGCGAAGTTGAGGGGGGTCAGGCGGGTGAGGCCGGTCTTCCTGCCGGTGTGCTTGAGAACCATGACGTATCCGCCGTACCTGGTGCCGTTCCCATAGCTCCCGAGGCCCAAGCGCCACAGCAGAACCATGAACTTGTTGAAGGTCTTGAACCACCCACGGAGTCGTTGAGGAGGTATGCGGGACAGGTCCATCGGGGCTCACTTCCCCTGTGATCGCAACTCCGCCTTTGCGATTGGTCTTCCGCGGCGCCATCGGACCAGTTCGCCACTCGCGCCCGACGCGCCTGCTCTCTTCTTGTCGCTGGCGATTGCTCTTCTTGGGTTCTGTTGAAAGGCAGAGACGGTCGGATGACGAATCCTTCCTGTTGGGAGACACTCATTACTACGACATAGGAGAATATACCGTGGTGACTGATCTTCGGGAACTCCCGACCGCCATCGTCGAGGGGAATGCCGTCCGGGTGAAGGAACTCGTCCAGGCGGCGCTGGACGAGCACGTGCCCCCGGAAGATCTGGTGAGCCGCTGGATGATTCCGGCGATGACGGAGGTGGGGGCGCGATTCGAGCGCCAAGAGTTCTTCGTACCGGAGATGCTGGTCTCCGCACGGGCGATGCAGGCGGGCCTGGCGCTCCTCAAGCCGCTCCTGGCCCAGCGGGCCGTCAGGCCGGTCGCCACCGTGGTCATCGGGACCGTTCGGGGCGACCTGCACGATGTCGGGAAGAACCTGGTTGCGATGATGCTGGAAGGGGCAGGGTTCCAGGTGGTGGACCTGGGGGTGGACGTTCCCGCCGCGCGTTTCGTCCAGGCGGTGCACGAGCACCAGGCGGAGATTCTCGGGATCTCGTCCCTGCTGACGACGACAATGCCCCAGATGGAGGCGGTGATCCGCGCTCTGGCGGAGGCAGGGCTACGGGAGCGCGTGAAGGTCCTGGTGGGCGGAGCCCCGGTCACGGACCGGTTCGCGGCAGGGATCGGCGCCGACGGGTACGGCGAGAGCGCGACCGCAGCCGTGAGGGTTGCCAAGAGCGTCCTGGGGCTACCCGAAGGCCCGTGAACTCCCGCGAGCGCCTGCTCACCGCGCTCGATCACCGCGAACCCGACCGTGTGCCATTTGATCTCGTCAGCACGCAGGTCACCGGCATTCACGTCCTCGCCTACCAGAGTCTGCGCGGGCACATCGGCCTCCCGCCCGTAGAACCGCGGATGTGCGACACGATCCAGCAGCTTGCGCTGCCCGACGAGGATCTGATCGAGCACTTCGGTGTTGATGTGCGCGGATTGTTCCCGCTCAACAGCCACAACTGGCACATCACCAATGCGGATGTGGGCGACGCCTGGGAGTACACCGATGAGTGGGGCATCACGCATCGGCGCCCTAAGCCCGACGGCCTTTACTACTCCATTGTGCGCTCTCCGCTGGAGGGGGCGGCCCTCACACTCGACGACCTTCGCGCGCACGGGTGGCCCAATACGGGCGATCCGCGGCGCATCGCAGGCCTGCACGAGCAGGCCACGGAGTACCGGGCGCAGGGCAAGGCCGTGATGATCAAGGGCGTGCTGGCAGGGATCCTCGAGATGGCCCAGCGCGTGCGCGGCACAGAGGACTGCCTGGCGGACATGGCCGCCAGCGAGGTGCTCGCGTGCGCGATTCTCGACAAGATGCTCGAACTCAAACTGGCCTTTTGGGAAATGGCCCTGCCACGGCTCGCCGCTGTGATCGACGTGGTCTCGGAAGCAGATGATTACGGGACGCAAACATCGCAGCTCATCTCTCCGCGCATGTTCCGCAGGCTCCTCAAGCCGCGATTGAAGATCCTGTTCGACCGCATCAAGCAACTAGCCCCCGGGGCCCGGCTCTTCTTCCACTCGTGCGGCAACGTGCGCCCGCTCCTGCCGGACTTCATCGAGATGGGCGTAGACATCTTGAATCCTGTGCACATCCGCGCAAGCGGGATGGAGCCGGCTTGCCTCAAGCGCGACTTCGGCAAGGATATTGTTTTCTGGGGCGGGGGCGTAGACACGCAGGAGGTCCTGCCGTTCGGCACGCCCCAGCAGGTGAAGGACGACGTGAAGCGCAACGTAGAGGCCCTCGCGCCCGGCGGCGGCTTTGTCTTCAGCACCGTGCACAACATCCAGGCCGACGTTCCGCCTGAGAATATCATCGCGATGTGGGAAGCGGCGCAGGAACTCGGGGGGTACGCGGCCTCTTGACATGATTTGCGAATAGTGGTTGAATAGTTTCAGAAAAACATCGGATCATTCAGCCGCGACGAGGAAGACATGGGCGTGAACGTCAGGAGATCTCACCCAAACCTCTCCGACGTGGCACGCGATGCCGGCGTTTCCCAGTCCACGGTGTCCCGCGTGCTCAACAACAGCGCACCGGTGCGTGAAAGCGTCCGGGCGCGCGTTGTTGCCTCCCTCACCTCCCTGGGCTATGAGCCACCTCCCGCGCGTCCGAACGCCTCTGCCCTGCAGGGCGCCGTCGTTCTCCTGGTTCCCGACATCCTGAACCCCTTCTTTGCTGAGATCGCGCGGGGTGTTCAAGACGAGGGAGGCATGGACGGGTCCATGACCGTCCTGGTTGATACGACCGAGGACCCGGCGCGAGAAGAACAGATCCTTCGTGCGCTGACCGGACAGGCAATCAGCGGTGCCATTATCTGCGGCTCCCGCCTCTCCTTCGAGCAGCTGGTTTCTGTGCGCAGCCGCCACAGGATGCCGATGGTTGTGCTGAATCGGTGCATCCGGCACCCTGGGATTCCCTGTGTGACCGTTGACTCCGAAAACGCTACTTACCGCGCGACGCGTCACCTCCTTGATCTGCATCACACCCGCATCGCCTGTATATCCGGACCGAATACCTCCGAGGCCTCACAGGCGCGGCGGCGCGGAATTGTGACTGCTCTGGCTGAAGCAGCGCTCGACTTGCGGCCCGAATTGTGTGTCAGCAGTCTGCCGAACGTGAGCGGGGGGTTTCTGGCGATGAGTTCACTGCTGGCGCAGCCACCGGTGGACCGCCCAACCGCCGTGATTGTCTACAACGACATCATGGCCTTTGGCGTCCTGCACGCCGTGCGGGCACACCGCCTGCGGGTGCCAGAGGATATCTCCGTCATCGGCTTCGACGATATCGCGATGGCGGCTCACGCGGACCCGCCCCTGACGACCATTGCTCAACCCAAGTACCGCATGGGCCGCCTGGCGATGCAGCTCCTGCGCCGCATAATTCAGGGGCAGCCGCTTCCCGGCGAGGGCTACTCGCTGATGGAGAGCCCGCTGACCGTTCGCGAATCCACTGGGCCCGCGCCCGCCGGCAACGCATAGAGCGATGTCACCCTGGGAACGGTTCGTTGTGGTTGCGCGGGGCGGGCAGGCCGACCGGGTGCCCGTCGCGTTGATTGTGGATAGCCCCTGGCTGCCCGGTCACGCCGGCATCGACACCCTGGACTACTTTCTCCGGCCCGACGAGTGGCTACGCATCAACCTGGGGCTGAGCGACCGGTTTCCCGAAGTGGCCTGGATTCCCGGGTTATGGGTCGAGTACGGCATGGCAATCGAACCGTCCGCCTTCGGCGCGCGCGTGCTATGGCATCACGACCAGCCGCCGTCCATTGAGCCAGTGAGGGGCGGTCTTGCCGTGCTCGTCGAGATGGAACCCCCTGATCCGTGGCGACACGGCCTGATGCCGTTGGTCCTGCAGCGCTACGCCGACGCAGAACGTCGGTTGTTGCCGGAGGGCGTCAAAGTGCAGGTGGTTGCTGCGCGCGGCCCGTTCGCCGTGGCAGCGTGGTTGCTTGGTGTGAGCGAGTTCCTGATCGCGCTCAAAGTGGAACCCGACGCCAGCAGCCGTCTGCTCGATACTCTCACGGCGACTACGATCGCATGGCTGCGCGCGCAACTGAACGTGCTCCGCGCACCCGAGGGCATCCTGCTGCTCGACGACATCGCCGGCATGCTCTCGCCGGTGATGTTCGAGCAGTTTGCCCAACCGCGTCTTTCCCGCATATTTCGTGAATTCGGCGGACTGGTCAAGATCTTCCACAACGACACTCCCTGCGCGCATCTCGCCGGGCCTATGTCCACGCTTGGTCTCGATGTGTTCAACTTCAGCCACACCATGGACATTGCCGACCTCCAAGCGAAGATGCCGGGGGTTGCGATGATGGGCAACGTTCCACCGCTGGATGTAATGGCGCGCGGCACACCGGCGGAAGTGGCGGTTTGGGCGCAGGAGTGCGTACGCAAGACCGGCGGAAGGGGCCTGATCCTATCTGCGGGTGGAGGTGTCAGCCCAGGAACGCCGCCCGAGGCGATCGATGCACTTGTCCAAGCAGCGGGAGGATGAAGATGACCGGGAGGATGAAGATGACAAGGTATGTTTTCAGTACCACCGACACCGTGCGGTATCGTCTCCCGACCCACACCAATGATCTGATCATGGATCGCGCTGAGGCGGAGACCTCTGAGGCCTTTGTCGTCACGTTGGAACCAGGCGAGTCCACGCCCCAGCACTCCCATCACGACACGGAGCAAGTCTTCTATGTCATGGAGGGCGTTGGAGTCCTGCAAATCGGTGAGACGCCGGAATCCTACCCCGTGAATCCTGGGGACCTGGTTCGCATACCCCCGCATACGATACACAAGATCGCGTGCACCGGCCCGCAGCCGGTGCGCTATCTGGCTGTCGACGCCTTCGTGGGTGGGAGACCCAAAGATGAACCCACCTGGGACATCCACATGAGGGCCGTGTGCGAGATGAACGGCTGGGACTTCGACCGGGTACGGTCTGAGAAGTAAGACTTCTGTAGGAGGAGGAGGTGGGGCCCGACGGCAGACACGGTGGTGTTCGGTTTCGGCACGGGAGCACCACCTCTGAGTGAGGTGGGAAGAATGGAGGTGCACAAATGAAGGGCAAACGGCATCGCCTCGTGATCCTCACGATTGCCATTCTCGCGCTGTGCGCGGGCACCTATGCCCCTACGCCCACGCACGCCCTGGCGCAGGCGCCCAAGTACAAGGAAGCGCCCATGCTCGCCGAACTCGTGAAGGCCGGAAAGCTTCCGCCTGTGGGCCAGCGCCTGCCCGAAGACCCACTCGTCGTTGAGACCTTTGAGAGCATAGGTCAGCACGGAGGCATGTGGCGCCGTGGGTTCCTGGGGCCCGGTGACTTCAACAACTACCATCGCGTTGTGTACGATGCGCTCGTTCGCTACTCGCCGGACGGCACAAAGGTTGATCCAAAGCTGGCATCGAAAGTCGAACCTTCCAAGGATTTCACTTCCTGGACGGTCATACTCCGCAAGGGTGCTAAGTGGTCGGACGGCACCCCGTTTACCGCCGACGACATCATGTTCTGGTACAACGATGTGCTTCTGAACAAGGACCTTACGCCTGCCATCCCGTTCTGGATGAGGAACAAGGACGGCTCGACCGTTGTGGTTGAGAAGATCAACGACAACACGGTCCGCTGGGTGTACAGGGAACCCAACACTACGTTTCTGATGGAGCTGGCCAACAAGGACAGCGGCGATCGGGTCTACGCGGTCTTCCTCCCGTCCAACTACCTCAAGCAGTTCCACGTCAAGTACACCGACAAGGCACAGTTGGATCGCATGGCTGCCGATGCCAAGTTCAGGACCTGGGTGGAACTCTTCGCCGCAAGGAACCACCCGCCGGAAAACCCGATGCGCCCCACCATGGCGGCATGGGTTCCCGTGACGCGCGTAAGCGACCAGATGTTCATCCTGCGGCGCAACCCGTACTTCGTGGGCGTGGACAAGGCAGGCAACCAGCTTCCCTACATAGACTTCATCCAGTTCAAGTTCTTTACCGATGCCGTTTCCCTGAACATGGCGGCGATTGCCGGGCAACTGGACCTGCAGGAACGGCACATCAGCCTGGCCAACTACCCCGTGTTCAAAGAGCAGGAGAAGAAGGCGGGCAAGTACCGTATTATTCTGTGGCCAACCTTCGGCGGCACGGATGCCTCCGTTAGCATCAACCAGACCTTCGCCAAGGACCCCGACCTGGCCAAGTTGTTCCAGAACAAGGACTTTCGTATCGCCATGTCGCTCGCCATCAACCGCAACGAGATCAAGGAGTCCGCGTTCCTCGGCCTGGGCGAACCTCGTCAGCCCGTAGCTGCGCCGTGGCACCCCTACTATCCGGGCGATGCCTACGCGAAGAAGTACACCGAATACCGGGCGGACGAGGCCAACAGGATGCTGGACAGGATCGGCCTGGACCGAAAGGACGCGGAAGGATTCCGTCTCTTTCCCGGCACCACCAGGCGCGCTACGATCGAACTCTCCGTGGTCCCCGCGTTCGGCCCCTGGCCCGACATAGCGCAGTTGGTCGCCAAAGACTGGGAGCGGGTCGGCATCAGGACCATCGTGCAGGTTCGCGACCGCTCGCTGCATTTCACGATGCGGCAGGCCAACGATCTACAGGTGGAGATTTGGAATCAGGACACCTCGGGCTTCCCGTTCACGGGTGTGCCCAAGTACGATCCGCGGTCTCTCCTCTACGGAACGCTAACCACAGGGCCGCTGTGGAAGCAGTGGTACGATACAGGGGGAAGGGAAGGCGTTGAGCCTCCAGCTGAGACCAAGAGGATCGTCGAACTCATCGACAGGGGCAAGACGGTCGGCCCCAGGGATCAGGTCAGGATCGCCCAGGAGATATTCAAGATCTGGGTGGATAACATGTACGAGATAGGAATCATCGGATTGACGCCGATGATTCAGGGAGTCGTAGTGGCCAACGTGAGGATGCGCAACGTCCCTGACAAGCTGGGCAATGACTGGCCGCTGCGCACGCCGGGAAATGCGCGCCCCGAGACGTTCTTCTTCAAGAAGTGATAGAAGTGATACGCGGCGGCGGGCGGCAACCGCACCATACCGGTGCTGCCCGCCGCCTGACTGAAGGCGAGGTCTAGTCTCGGTGCTGCGAGTCATTGTCCAACGCCTGCTCCTCCTGCCGGTCCTGCTCCTGGTATTCTCGATTCTGGTCTTCGTGTTGGTGCAGGCGCCGCCGGGTGACTTCCTGACCAGCTACGTCTCAATGCTGGCGGCATCCGGCTCCTCGGTGGACATGGCGCAGGTCGAAGCGCTGAAGCATCAGTTTGGGCTCGACCAGCCGATCCACATCCAGTACGTCCGCTGGATGGAAAGCCTGCTCAAGGGGGACTTGGGTCTGTCCCTTGAGTATCAGCGTCCGAATCGAGAGTTGATAGGCGAATTCCTGCTGCTTACCGTCCTGCTTGCTCTCCTTTCCTTTATCTTCACGTGGATGATAGCGATACCGGCCGGCATCTACGCGGCGACTCATCCGCGCTCGTTTCTCGACTACGCGCTCGCTGTGCTGAACTACGTCGGCGTGGCGACGCCCAACTTCCTGCTGGCGTTGGTCCTGATGTGGCTCGCCTTTTCCCATTTCGGTATCAGCATCACCGGGCTCTTCTCCCCCGAGTATGTTCAGGCGCCTTGGAGCCTGGAGCGCGTTGTTGATCTGCTCAAGCACATCTGGCTGCCGATGATCATCCTCGGCATTGCCGGAACAGCCCGCCTCACGCGCATTATGCGCGCCAACCTACTGGACGAGCTCAACAAGCCGTATGTTGTCACGGCGCGCGCAAAGGGGCTGTCGGAGTGGCGGCTCGTCCTTAAGTACCCGGTGCGTATCGCGCTGAACCCGCTGGTGAGCACCATTGGCTGGTACCTGCCGCAGCTCTTTTCAGGTAGCCTCATCGTCGCAACGGTGATGAACCTCCCCAACATCGGGCCTCTCCTGTTGCGTGCGCTGGTGAGTCAGGACATGTATCTGGCGGGCAGCATTCTGTTGATCTACTGCTTCCTCACCATCGTCGGCACGCTGATATCCGACGTCCTGTTGGCCTGGGCTGACCCGCGGATTCGCATGGAGGGTTGAGACGCGGTGATTGGGAACCCACGGGCTGAGGAAGCCGTCGTTAAGCTCGCCAGGCCGATCACGTCCGAGGCCGAAGAGCGGGTCTCGCTGGCGTCCAACTGGCAGCTCATCTGGTGGCGTTTCAGGAAGCACCGCCTGGCGCTTGCAAGTTGCGCAGTGCTGATCGCCTTCTACGCCGTGGTGTTGTTCCCCGATTTCTTCAGCACCCTGCACCCCGAAGCCAGCGACGCGCGCATGGCCTTCATCCCCGCGCAGCGCTTCGGCTTCTTCGACGGCTGGCGACCCAGCCTATCATCGCCTGCGGTCATCGGGAAACGGAACCCCGTCACCCTGCGCATGGAGTGGCACATTGACGGGACGAAGAGGGTGCCCATCCGGCTGTTTACGCGCGGCTACAGATACAAGGTGCTGGGGCTCTTCGGTACAGACATCCACCTCCTGGGCACTGGGAACAGCACCCAAGACAGGGTGCATCTGCTCGGAACCGATCGGATGGGCCGCGATCAATGGTCGCGCCTGATGCACGGTACGCAAACCTCAATGACCGTGGGCCTGATCGCCGTCACGCTCAGCGTGATCCTGGGGGCCCTGCTGGGAGGCATCTCCGGCTATTTCGGTGGATGGTCGGACCTGGTCATACAACGGCTGATTGAACTGCTGCAGTCCCTGCCCACGATTCCCATCTGGCTCGCCATGACCGCCGCGCTACCGCAGGACTGGCCGCCGCAGAAGGTGTTCTTCGCGATCACAGTCATCCTCGCGTTCATCGGCTGGACCACGCTCGGACGGGAGGTGCGCGGCCGGTTCCTGTCCCTGCGCGAGGAGGACTTCGTTCTCGCCGCCGAGCTGGCGGGATGCAGCCGGTTCCGCATCATCACGCGCCACATGCTGCCGGCCGTGGCCAGCCACATCATCGCCGCCAGCACCCTGGCCATCCCGGTGATGATTATCAGCGAGACGTCTTTGAGCTACCTTGGTCTGGGCATTCGACCGCCGGCGATAAGCTGGGGGGTGCTGTTGCAGGAAGCGCAGAACATCCAAACCGTCGCTAATGCGCCCTGGCTGCTTATCCCCGGCCTGCTCGTTATCGTCGCCGTGCTGGCGTTCAATCTTGTTGGAGACGGCCTGCGGGATGCCGCCGACCCCTATGGTAACTAGACAACAGAGTAGTCGGACCCACCCCCTCCTCTCGGTGCGGGATCTGAAGGTCCACTTCTTCATGGATGAGGGGATCGTCAAGGCCGTCGATGGGGTGTCCTTCGATGTCTTCCCCGGTCAGGTCTTCGGCATCGTCGGCGAGAGCGGATGCGGCAAGACTGTGGCCGTTAAGGCCATCCTGCGGATTGTCGAGCCGCCGGGACGCATCGTCTCGGGCGAGATCCTGCTTCGCCGGGCGCACTCCAGGCCCCACGACAACGACGACGAGCCCGTCCTGGACCTGGCCAAACTGGACCCCGGCGGCAAAGAGATGCGCAACATCCGCGGCGGAGAGATCGCCCTTATTCCCCAAGAGCCCATGGCGGCGTTCAGCCCGGTGCACACGGTCGGCAATCAAGTCATCGAAGCAATTGCGCTGCACCAATCCGTGAGCGAAGCCGAGGCCCGCCGGGTGGCCGCGGGATTGTTCCGTGACGTCGGAATCCCCGCCCCCGAGCAGCGGTTGGACAATTACTCCTGGCAGTTGAGTGGCGGCCTGCGCCAGCGGGCTATGATCGCCATGGCACTCTCGTGCAATCCGCTGCTGCTGATTGCCGACGAACCCACCACGGCAGTGGACGTTACCACCCAAGCCCAGGTGCTGCGTCTGCTACGGCAACTCCAGGAGAAGCGCAATTCCGCCATCGTCTTTATCACCCACGACCTGGGAGTCATCGCCAATACGGCAGATTACGTGCTGGTGATGTACCTCGGCCTGGTGATGGAGCAGGGCCCTGTGGACGGCATCTTCCACGCGCCCAAACATCCCTATACGCAGGCGCTGCTACGATCCATTCCGAGCATCCGCTCGACACCACGGGTCAATCTTCCAACGATCAGCGGTTCGATTCCGCATCCGTTCAACCGTCCCCGTGGCTGTCCGTTCCATCCGCGCTGCCTGCACTTCATGCCCGGGACATGCGACCGGCAGGTTCCGACCCTGCGGCCGACCCCAGACGGGCACCTGGTGAGCTGTTTCCTACAAGATCAAGCGGAGGGGCGGACGTGACAGGACCTTCACAGGAAGCCCGGCCGCTGCTGGAGGTCAGGAACCTCCGCATGTATTTCCCAATCACGAAGGGCTTCATGCGCCGTGTTGTCGGGCACATCCGCGCGGTGGACGACGTCAGCTTCACTGTTGGGGAAGGCGAAACCGTCGGCCTGGTCGGTGAGAGCGGCTGCGGCAAGACAACCGCGGCCCGTTGCATCCTGCGCGCCTACACACCCACAGGAGGCGAGATCCTGTTTCAGACGACCGATGGCCCCGTCGTGGACCTGGCCGGGCTGCCGCGGCAGGATCTCCGCCCGCTCCGCTCGCAGATCCAGATGATCTTCCAGGATCCGTACGGCTCTCTCAATCCGCGCATGACGATCTTCGACACCGTGGGCGAGCCGCTGCTGGTCAGCGGAATGAAGGACCGCCGGAGGCGTGTCGAGCGTGTCGAGGAACTGCTGCAACTGGTCGGACTGCGGCCGGAGTACATGCAGCGCTTTCCCCACGCCTTCAGCGGTGGTCAGCGGCAGCGCATCGGCATTGCCCGCGCGCTGGCACTGAATCCTCGTCTCGTGGTCGCCGACGAGCCGATCTCCGCGCTGGACGTCTCCGTGCAGGCGCAGATCTTGAACCTCATGCTGGATTTGCAGCGCGAACTGGGTCTTACGTACCTGTTCATCGCGCACAACCTCAGTGTGGTCAAGCACGTCTGTGACCGGGTTGTTGTGATGTATGTGGGCAAGATCGCCGAGATGGCGACCACGCAGGAGCTGTACGACACGCCCAGGCATCCCTACACGGCGGCGTTGATGGCGGCGGTGCCCGTGCCCGACCCCCGTTACAAGACCGGCAACGTCGAACTGATGGGCGAAGTCCCGAGTCCGGCCAATCCGCCACCGGGCTGCTATTTCCACCCGCGCTGCCCCCACGCCGTCGACCTCTGCAGCACGCACGCGCCGGCCCTTCGGGAAATCTCGCCTGGCCACTTCGTCAGTTGCCATCGCGCCGATGAACTGAAGCTGCCCGGGGTGGCGTGAGGCGCGGTCCCTGCCGTAGGACCCCACGGGCTCCGCTAAGGCGACCGCCCCCCGGGAACAAAGCAGGCTGCGCGCAGTTCGGTCTCCACGTCCTGGTCTTCGTACACAATCCTATGGAGCGCGCGCAGTAGCGGGAGGTCCTGGACGCCGCTCTCGGACGCGTAGCGCCAACACCAGCGGATTGCGCCGTAGCCTTCGGTGAGCTCGTCCTGCGCCTGCAGCAGCTCCACGACAGCGGCTGTTGGCAGCCCAGAGCCGCGCAGTTCGCCAAACTTGCGGTTCCGGCCCGCGACTGCGGTTACGAAGAGATCGCCTGCCCCGCCGAGCGCGTGAAGGGTTGCCGGCTGGAGATGAACCTGACGGCCCAGGCGCTCCATCTCGACCAACGCCTGGGCAAACAGCGCGGCTTTGGTGTTGTACATGGCCTCGGCGCGGCGGGCGGCCACAAGGCCGTCGCACAGTCCAATGGCGATGGCGTACGCGTTCTTGAGGGCTGAGCACAGTTCGAGCCCTTGCTGGTCGTCAGACTCGTCGACCCTGTAGTAGGAGGTCTGAAACCATTCCCGCGCCTGCTGGCGGGCTCGGACATTGGGCGACGCATAGAGAACCCGAGTCGGGACGCGCCAGGCGAGCTCCAGCGCCTTGCTCGGCCCCCCGATGGTCACGACATGCGAGACCCCCATCGCCGCGATGGCGGTTGAAATGGTCACCACCCTGCCGCTCCAGTCCACCAACCCTTTGGAGACCACGGCGAGCGGAACGTCCGGGGGGAGGAAGGGACGCGCGCGCTCGAGCACCGGGAGCGCCGCTTCCGAGATGACGGCAAGAATGACGAGATCCGCTCCTTCCAGCGCCGCTGCTAACTCCTCCTTCGCGTAGGGGTGCACACGCTCGGGCATGTGTATGCCAAGCTTGGGATGCGGCTGGTGCGCGCGAAGGGCGGCGATGATATGTCCGTCGAGATGTGTACCCCAGAGGGCGGCGGTATGACCGTTGTCGGTAGCCGGGATGCTCAAGGAGGACCCCATAAAGCCAGCGCCGATTATCGTTATTCGTCCCACGGTGCTCCTCCTGTGAGGGGCCGGCTGTGCCGGCCGCAGATATCGTAAGAGCCGTGGCCCTCCACCGCTTCAACGGGTCAGCCAGTGATGGCCGCGCTGCTTGAAGGGCAATGAGAAGATCGCCCGGTCACGCCCCTTGATCTCCAGATGGAAGCCTTCAGGCGTCATCTCCAGCAGCGCCCATGCACCGGCCGGATGTGGATGGGTGGTGAATGTCTCGGTCAGAGACTGGATCGTGACGTAGCGAATCCCATCGATTGTCGTGAGGGTGTTCCAGTGCACGTGTCCGGCAATCGCGAGCACCGCGCTTTCGGTGCACCCAAGGACGTCGCGGATGCCCGACGCATTTCGGTACTCCGCGCCGCCCGGTGGATTGTGACCGAAGTAGTAGTTGCCAACCACGGATGCGCCGCCAAACGGTATGTGCGTGAAGATGATGGCCGGCAGATCCGTTGAGCGCAGGTCGGCCTCCAGCCAGTCCAGATCTCCTCGTTCGACGGCACGCCCAGCAGGCCGCTGCCGGGGGTCCGCGTGCCAGAACACGAGGTGGCAGCCTCGTAGGTCCATGCTGTGATGACTAAGAGGCTGCCCCAGGACGGTCTCGCACTCGGCAACAGACAGGTGGACCAGGTCGTGATTGCCGGGCAGGAATCTCCAGGGCACGCGGAGTTTCTGGAACCGCTCGGAGACCTTTCGGAAGAGCGCGGCGTCCCTGTCCAGGCATTCTTCGTTGATCCGATCCCCCAGATCAACGACCAAATCGGGGCTTACGGAATTCACTTCGTCAATAACACCTTCGAGCAGGCGCAAGGCTTCCGGGCCCGCCTTGGCCTCGGAGAACTGTCCGTAGTGAATGTCGGCGACGAGCGCGAGTCTCACAGGGTGGGCACCGACGGCCTCGTCTGCGCTCTTGACACTCGGCGGTGTGCGATTCATGTCTTCACCCCTTGATGGAGACATGAGCCATGCTCTCAATGAACTGCCGGCGTGCGACGAGGAACACCGCCACAAGGGGGGTTACAACTATCACCGCGGCTGCCATGACTACTCCCCAGTTCGCTCCTGCCTCGGCGTCCGCGAAGTAGGCGATACCGGCCGGGGGCGTGTAGAGGTGGCTGCTCTGAATGACGACGAGCGGCCAGAAGAAGTCGTTCCAGTGGGTGACGATGCTGAACACAGCAAACGCCGCGATGGCCGGCCGCGTAAGAGGCAGCAGGACGTGCCACACCAGCCTGCCCGCGCCGCATCCATCGAGCAGCGCGGCATCAAGGATCTCGCCGGGAATCTGCCTGAAGAACTGGCGCAGGAGGAAGATGCCAAAGGCCGATCCCACGAAGGGCAGGATCAGTGCCGGATACGTGTTGATCAGCCCCCACCCAGACAGCAACAGGAAGTTCGGCACCGCCGTAACGTATCCGGGCACAACGAGGGCTGCCAGGACCAGCCAGAACAGCAGATCCCGGCCCGGGAACGTCATCCGGGCGAACGCGTATGCGGCCGGGATGATCACGAGCAACTGCAGCACCAGTATGCTGCCCGATACAATGACACCGTTGAGCAGAAAGCGTCCCAGCGGGGCTCGCTGCACGGCAGTAGCGTAGTTCCCGAGCGTGGGAGCCGTCGGCAACAGATGCACACCGGGCCGGAAGACCTCTTTCGGCGGTTTCAGGGAAGTCCCCACCATCCAGAGGAACGGGAAGAGTGTCACAAATGCCATCGCAATAATGAATGCGTGGATGCTCGCCGCGCGGAGTAGAGCGCTGGGCTTGAATCGCGGAACGCTCAGGGGCGGCCGCGCGACGGTCACTGGTAGTGCACCAGACGTTCTGCCCGCATCTGGGTCAGCGTTACCACTACCAGCAGGGCAAAGAAGACCATTGCGATGCTCGCCGCGTAGCCCGCGTCGAAGTACTGGAACCCTACACGATAGAGCAAGCGGGAGAGGACCTGCGTGGCGCCTAGGGGCCCGCCATCGGTGAGGATCTTCACCGAGTCAAACGTCTGGACTGCCCTCAGGGTGATGATTACCACCGCAAATAGCGTCACCGGCGAAAGGAGGGGCCACGTAACCGCGCGGAACTGCTGCATCGCACTCGCGCCGTCGATGGCTGCCGCCTCGTGCAGCTCGCGCGGGATGGTCGTCAACCCGGCCAGGAAGAGCACCATCGCGTACCCCATGTTGCTCCAGACTCCGACTAGGATCACGGCGAACAACGCCAGGTGGTCGGTCTGGAGCCAGTCCACAGGCAGAAGCCCCACCGCGACCGCAACAGCGTTGAGGACACCGATATTGGCGTCGAAGATGAACCTCCACACGACCGCCATCGCGGACATCGTGGCGGCCACGGGAAGAAAGAAGGCCGCCTGATACGCTCCCTGCAGCCTGCCGGCGCGCCGAATCGCCAGCGCGAGCAGCAGTCCGACAACGATGCTGGCCGTGCCGACCGCCGCAGTGTAGATGGCTGTTACCCTAAGCGCATTCCAGAACTCTGGCGCCGCGAACATCTTCTCGTAGTTTCCGAGCCCTACGAACTTCCGCGTAGTACTGCCCAGCATCCAATCGATCATGCTGAGTGGTATGAGGTAGGCCACGGCGCCGAACTTGAAGAGTACAAGGAATACGAAGGCGGGCAGCACCAAGAGGTATCCACCCATACTCTTGGTCCAAGCCGCCCGCCTTCGCGCGTGCATGCGCGGAGGGATGACCTGCTCCGCGTGCGAGGAGGTCACCGCCTCAGAAGCGCCTGCACCTGCACTGCCGCCTCGTCTAGTGCCGCCTTGGGAGCGCGTCGGCCGAGGAGGATCGCATGCTGTGCATCCCGGATGATCTGCGAGATCTGTGTGCCGTTCTGCCCTGGCCAGGAATGCCAGGGGACCACCCGCTCGCCGTCCGCCAGCACAACCTGGTAGTTCGCGTCCTTCGCGTACTGCTTGCGCAATGCCACCAACACGCTCTGGTTTGCCGGAGTATACCCGGAGTTCTCGCCGATGATCCGGTTAACCTCGGGCTCCGTCAAGTACCTGGCGAACCGCCAGGCGGCCTGCAGGCGGCTGACGTCCTGAGAGAGGATCATGATTCCGTTGCCTCCGGCCGGCAGCCGACCGGGCCGACCGTCGGGCGTCGGGATGGTCGCCATGCGCACTGGGAAATTGGACGCCTTTGGAAGGTTCACGCGCTGGAACGACGAGTCAACCAGCATCCCCAACCGCCCCGAGGAGAAGAGCTGCACCGTTTGGTCCGTGACAGGCATGAGCTTGTTCGACGACAGATCGGCGAAGTACTCGGCCACCCTGACGCCGGGTTCGCGGTTGAACGTCGCCGTGTAGCCATCGTCGCTCGCCATCCGCCCACCAGCCTGCTCGAGCATGGTCTGAAAGATCCAGTTCCCGGTTATTGACCATCCCCAGAGCACGCCTTCGTAGCCGGCGGCCTTGAGCCTCTCGGCTGCTGCGCGCGTCTCGGCCCAGGTCTTCGGAGTGCTCTTGGGGTCGAGGCCGGCCTTCTGGAAGGCCTCTTCGTTGATGTACATCACCGGAGTACTGGTGCCGATCGGAACTAAGTAGTACTTGCCGTCCACCCTCCCCAGACTAAGCATTGCCGGGAGAAGGTTGTCATCCCTGAAGGCCTTGTCTGCCTTCATGAAGATGTCAAGCCCGACCGCCCTTCCGCTTTCCACGAATGTGCGCGTCAGATGGTACCCAACTTGGACGAGGTCGGGGGCGGTGCCGCCGGCCGCGCCCAGTAGAGCCCGCTGCGCGATCGCCTCGTAGCCGCCTGCCGCCACGTTGATGGACTCAATCTTGAACGTGGGATGGGCTTTTTCGAAGGCCGCTATGAGGGGGTCCAGATAGGCGTTGTGAGCCGCAGTGCTCAGGCGCACGAATGTGAGCGTCAGCGAAGGGGCTTGGGCCGACGCGCCGGTCAGCAGCATCGCAACGAGCAGACCAATGCCCAGGACACGGTACGCATGTGTTGCCTTCATGGGGGCCTCCTTGAGAGCGGAGTCTACTGCCGTGCGTCCTTCCGTTGCTCATTCCCAGACCGGCGCTCGTTGAGATGGCAGACCGCACAGCACTCGCGGGTCGTGCCCCGCTGGATGGCGACCCGGCCTGAGCATTTGCTCAACCCTCTTCCATATGTTATAGTATGGTTGAAGGCGAGGCATGTCAAGATGCTTGGCCGGGAGGCAGCGAGAAGCGCCGGTCCGCCGATGATCAACGAAGACAGCAGGCTTCTGACCAAGGCCGCGACGCTGTACTACAAGGCCGACCTGACGCAGGCCGAGATCGCACAGCGCCTGGGGATATCGCGCCAGTTGGTCGGGCGCCTGCTGAAGAGGGCACGGGCGCAGGGCATTGTCGAGATCAGGATACGTCCGTCTCCGTCCTCATCTTTCACCGAGCTCGAGCACGCACTGGAGACTGCCTGGGGCCTTCGCGAAGCGCGCGTCGTGGCACCGGCCGCAGAATCCGACGAGGCGAACAAGGAGGCCCTGGGACAGGCGGCTGCTGCTTTCCTGGAGCAGCGGATCAGCGCGGGTGACGTCGTCGGGCTTTCCTGGGGGAGTACCCTCTATCAGTGTGCCCGCCATTTGACACCTACTCCTACGCCGGCTGTGAAGGCCGTTCAGATCAACGGCAGCCTCGACCGCACGACTCAACCGACCCACGCCGAATACATCATCCACCGGGTGAGCGAGGCTTTCGGCGCCGAGCCCAACCTTCTGCCGGCGCCGCTCATCGTCGACCGGCCTGACATCAAAGCCAGCCTGGTGAGCGACTCCCTGATATCCGCCGTGCTGGAACTGGGGCGCAAGGCCACCATCTGCGTGTTCGGAATAGGCAGCCTGTCCAGCCTGTCTTCGCTCTACAAGACCGGCCACGTCAATGAGGAACTACTGCAGAGACTGGAGGCTTCCGGCTCTGTCGGGGACATCTGTGGACGGTTCTACGATCACGATGGGAGTCCCTCAGCTCCGGATCTCGATGCGCGCACCATCGCCATCGAGCTTTCGGATCTACGCTCCAAGGGACTCTCGGTGGGCGTAGCAGGGGGTCTGCACAAGGTAGAGGCGATCAGGGGGGCACTTCGAGGTCGGTACTGCACCGTGCTCATAACCGACAGGGAGACCGCCGAAGCCCTGCTGCGGGATTGAGCAAAGCGGTATGAAGCCTCGATGGCCCAGGGTCTGCTCAATACGGGGCGTATTCATGATAGGCTTCCAGTAGCGCCGCGATGTTCTCGGTGGGAACATCCAGTTGAAGGTTGTGCGCAGTACAGATGATGAAGCCCCCGCCCGGCTTACCCACATCCATGCGCTCCCGCACCTCGCGCCTTACGTCCTGGGGACTCCCAAAGGGCATTGTCTGCTGGATATCCATTGATCCGTGCAGGCAAAGGTGGCGACCGTACTTCTTCTTGAGGCCGGCCAGATCCATACCGGCGGCGCGCGGTTGGAGGGCTTGGAGAATGTCGAGCCCTGCATCAATGAACTCAGGGATGAGGGGCTCTACAGCGCCGCACGTATGGTGCATTGTCTTCACGCCGTACTCGTGGGCCAACTCAATGCATTGCCGAAACCCGGGTGCGAAAAAACGCTTCCACTTCTCCGGGCTCATGAAGAGCCCGGTCTGCATTCCAAAATCATCACCCATCATGAAGATGTCAATTGCCCGCGCGGCGGCCTGGAAGACCCGCCGATTGTACTCAAGGAAATACGTGGTGACGCGCTCAACAATGCGTTCTACGATTCCCGGATTGAGCGCCAAGTCGATCAGGATCTGCTCCACACCGCGCAGATACATAGCTGTCTTGAGTTGCGCGGTGCGATCCAGCCGATCGCCTGCGTACACAACGCACTTCCCGGCGTGCCGGCGGCATTCGTCAGCAATATGGCCGTAGTCCCACCAGTCTGGCGAGGGCCAACCGCTGTACTCTTCGATTTCGCGAGCAGTAGTCATGTGCGCGAGCGGCGAGTAGGCGACCTCCAGATAGGTGCCCTTGCGTTCGCCCTGCCCGTAGGTGACGGGCTGGCGAAGTACTCCCCATACGTCACTGCGCAACCCATTCGGTTGGGTCATGAGCTCTGGGCCAACGTACCTCGGTCCCTGCACCACGCGGAAATCGACTCCCAACAGATCAAGGAGGGTATCGTAGTCATAGCCAAAATGCTCAGCCAGGTACTGCTTAACCTCTGAAGCGACCCATAGGTCTATAGGCACACGATCGGGCTCCTCGTGGGCGATGGCTGTCATGACACGCTCTTTTGCCGACATCCTCTCCGTCTTCTTGCGAACCATGGATATGCGATCGAGCATGATCGCTCCGGGCGGAAGGCTCGGTTGCTGGGGATTGGAGGTCATGGACGGCACAGCCATGCACCGACCCGCACCAGCGACCGCGCGCACGCCTCCAGGCTGTTGGTCTCAAAAACAACCGTGCGCACCGATCGTGGGAGGTCATGCGCCAGGTCCACGGACTTCGAGACCTCGCCGTCTCCCCACGCGAGGTGGTCGTCGCGCCCCCCCCGGTTGTCGCTGGCGTGAACATGCACTACGTCTTCATCAGCCACCAGGGCTTCAAGGGTACCCCTGCCGGAAAGAAAGGCATGGCCGAGGTCCAGGCACAGCCGCAACGACGGGTGCCCGACCGCCTCGAAGATGTGGCGCAGCTCGTCGTATGCCGCTCCGTAGCTGTGGGCGATCCGCGGCCCGCCTTCGAACTGCGCGATGGCAGGCATGTTCTCTAGGTAGACCTCAAGGCCGGCGGCCCCGGCAGCCTCGGCGCAGAGCCGCAGGGATTCAATTGCGTATGGAAGCCCTCGGTCCCTCGGCAGGACCCCTTCGTGCGGCGGCGCACCGGGATGGACGACAACTCCTGGTGCACCCAGCCGTGCCGCCTCACCTATGACGTCGATCACCTGACTGGCAGACTCCTTGCGGATTCCCGGGTTGGTGCTGGCTATGTTGATGCCCAGCATCGGCACATGCAGCGCAAGCAGGTTCCCGCGCTGCCACGGCACCGGAGCGGGCCAGGCATGCGGGACCTCGCACATCACCTCGACACCCACCCCGAACCCCGCGAGCGCGCTTTCGACCTCCGCCAGAGGTTGCCTGACCGTGGCGAAGCTCGAGATGCCGAACCTGATCCGGGACGCTTCCTGCATCGACATGCCCCCTACTCCTCGACTACTACCCCCGTGCCCGCTGAAGGCCCCGGATTGGTTCCGGCCAGTGACAGCGTCAGGATGCTTCCCGGAAGCGGCAGGAGACTCACCACGGTCAGCACGGGGATGATGCCGAACACCTGTGCGAGGGCGCTGACCGGTCCGACCAGAAGGCCGCCGACGCCCATGCCTACGCCCAGCATCAAGCCCGCGGCCATGCTCGCATGCGCGGGGAGCAGGCTCTGCGCCTCGACCGTTACGAGCGACGACGAGCCCAGCAACGCGGCCCCTCCCAGGGCCAGGAAGATGATCGTCGCCGGCCCCCTGGACATGATCGCTGCGAGAAACAGCGGGGAGGCAATCGCAAACGATACAAACAGAACCAGGCGCCTGCCGTAGCGGTCCGAGAGATATCCCCCAACCATCCCTCCCACCGCACCGGAGAAGATCATCGCGGTGATCGCCGCCGCCCCGGCCGTGACGGGCGCGCCGCGGGCGTGGAACATGAACGGCAGCAGGGCCAGCATGCAGTGCAGCAGGGTCGCGCGGGACATGACAAGACCCATCAGACGCGCCAGCCCGCCTAGATTCTGGCGCAGCGCGTCCCGCAGGCCCGCGGACACCCCCGATTTCTGCCCCACGCGCCAGTGCCACGGGACGACGCGCACAAGGACCAGTGACACGAGCAGTGCCGGGATGACGGTCAGGGTGACCCACGGCAATCCGGCGCGAACCGCCACGAACGCTGCCAGCAGAGGGCCCAGGGCCTGTCCGGACTGCCCGGCCATGATGTAGATCGCCATCCGCGTCCCCTTACGCGCGCCCGACAGCAGGTGGACGAACCCTGCCGACTGCGGGTGAAAGGCCGCCGTCCCGAATCCGTGCATTACGGTGACAAGCACGAGCCAGAGATACGACGGGGCCACGCCGAGCAGAGCCGATCCCAGCGCCGCGCACGCCAGCCCCACCGATGCCACGACGCGAAGTCGCGTGCTGTCGGCGATATACCCAAACACCGGCTGAAACAGGGATCCTGTAATGGTTGAGATCGAGATCAGCAGGCCGGCCCGGCTCAGGCTCATGCGATGTACGTCGGCCAGCAACGGGAGCAGCGCAGGGAGGTAGTTGTTGTACAGGTCGTTCGTGAAGTGCGCGACCATCAACCAGGCCAGCGCCCCCGACACCGGTGCGAGCGCGCGGCTGCCCGGTCCCTGCGTGACGTCTACGGTCAACAGGCTACTTCTTGAGCTTCGATATCTTCGACCCCTCCAGGGTCAGGTTGTACATGAGGCCCTTCTGGCCCACCACGAATCCTACGACCGGCTGATTGATCTTCGCCGTGTCTATGGAAGCGTTGGCCCCCACGTCAATCAACACGACCGATCCATCAACACCTATCTGCCAGCCCTGGCTGGCCTGGAACTTCCGCAGGGCCGTATCCTCGAGGAATACGATGATGATGTCCTTCTTCTGGGCCCCAAACTGGAGCCCGATCGAGGCCGCCGCGATGCTGTAGTATGCCACGCTCTTGCCGCCTATGCGCAGCGCGCCCTCGCCGTACTCAGCCCCGATCCCTGCGCCTGCCTTGATGACGCCCGCAAACACGAGGACGCCCTTGGCGGTCTGGAGGAGATCCCCGGATCCCCGTACCTGATTCGTGAACCGAGCCAGCGCCGCGTTCACGCTCGCGTCGATCTCCTCCGCCGTTCTGGCCTGGGACGCGTTCGGTAGCAGCAGGCCACCCAACAGACAGAGACAGACTGCCCACACGGCGTTCCTGCCGAATGCCCGTGCTCGCATCGCTGTCACCCCCTTCAAGGTCGTTCTCTCGCTTCCATGAACTTCGTCTTGAGAGGCCTGATATCCTAGGCCCCCCGCCTACGTACTGGCGCAACGCCCTACGAGGCCGCACATGTGAACAGGCCTGGGCAACGATAACCCAGGCCTGCATCTGTCTCGTGGACAAGCCTCGTCGGACAGAACTGATTGTCGAAGGCGCTAGCTGATCGCTCGCACTCCAGTTGCCTGAGGGCCCTTCTGGCCCACAGTCTGGGTGTACTCGACCTTCTGCCCTTCGGAGAGCGACTTGTAACCCTCGCCCTCAATGCCGCTGAAGTGCACGAAAAGATCCTTCGTGCCGTCGTCCGGGGTGATGAAGCCATACCCCTTCTCAGAGCTGAACCACTTCACTGTTCCTGTTGCCATGCTGTTCCCACCTTGTCCTGCAAGCTACCACAGATCTTACTTGTTCTGCGATGCCCAAGTATTCTCTCACGGATTGCCCGCCAGCACAACAGGGAATTACGGGTACCAGGCTTTCTGCCAGGCGCGGAGCCGAGCAACCTCCCGGACCTCCACGGCCACGATCGCCTGCGCCATGCTCCTGAGCTCCTGCCGATCCGCCTTCGTCGCGGCCAGTCTGGCCAGAGCGGTGCTCCGCTCGAGGTGCGCGGCAATCATCGGCAGGTAGGCCCGCTCGAGCGCGGCGCCCCGCAGGCCCCGCATCTTCTTCACCGGTTCCGTTACGACATGGACGTTGCGCCGGTGTGGTGAGACGCCGGCCTCCTGCAGCCAGGCCAGCATCTGCCGGACCTGCCCGTTCTTGCGGTCAATCATCACCTGGTTCCACCGTAGCAGTTCAGAATGGTCGGCGTGCAGGGTAGCGGCCATCGCGATCTCCACGGCTTCTTCGTGGATGGGGATTAGTTCCCGCATGAAGGTCTTGTCGAACGCCGGCCCGCTGAGGCGCGACAGCGCGCTGAGGGTTGGATTCGGTGTGGGCGAGGCCGCCGGCTTGGGTGGGGCCGCCGGTTTGGGCAGGGTTACTGGGGCGGCCGCGGCATGGAGCACGCCGGCCAGCGCCAGGGACACAAGAGCAATGAGCGCAAACAGCAGGCAACAACGCATCGAGCACCTCATGGGGGGTCCGGTTCCTTCAACAATTCTTTGCGCTCTTATCCTACCATTCTTCTCATAGCCCGCGCCTCCCGGGCCGCACGCCTTGCCAGCCGCAGAGGTTCGGGCGTGCGCTCGCTTCCGGTCACTGAGACAACGACGGCCAAGGCGATGTCAGGATCGGTGCGCCAGGCGGCGTGGACCGCCAGGGGGCGGGCGCCGCGTATTGTGCGCATCCAGAACCCGACGACCTCATCGCCGATCCGCAGCGGGCTGGCTGCGCCGCGCTCATCCGGCGGCCAGTCCCCCTTGGCAACCAGCGGTCTCACCGTGACGCCCACGGTCGGCAGAGAGAGCACGGCACCCAGGTGAAGCGCCAGGCCGGCGCGTCGCGGATGATCGCGGCCCGTGGCGTTGACGATGAGCACATCCGGGACATCGGGAAGGGCGCGCACCGCCGCCTCCAGCAACGGGCCCTCGCGCAGGGCGAGCAGGCCGGGTTCATAGGCCGCGCGCGCCCATCCGCCCACCACCGACAGCGCGACCAGCCTGCCGTCAGCCACCAATGCCGCGCCGGCCCAGCCGGGATCACCTGCGGCCCCTGCCCCCGACGATCCCCGGGGGAAACAGACGAAGCAACCGGCTGCCGAAAGCGATCTTCCGCCCGCGAACTGCCACGGCTCGGGCGCCGCAGCCGCCAGGATCTCCTGGGCCTCGATCAGCGCTTCGCGTGTGTCCGGCCAAGGCAGCAGTGAAGGGACCACAGGAAAGGCGGTTCTCGCCCCCGCGCCTGATCCCCTCGCAGCCGAAGGCAGCTTCCCATCGGCTTGACCCACAAGGTGGCGCGACATTTCGAGAGGTTTACCGGCGTATCTGGACGAACGCCCCTGGCGACGATGGCTCACTCCGTGAACAGGCGGACCTTCCTGAAGCTCGCGGCTCTTGGCGCAGGCGCCGCTTTTTTGCCCGTTACCATGGGGGGGGAGAAGGCGAGCCTGGCTCAGGCATCTCCCGAGAGCCTGGACGGGCTGCTTGAGCCGATCCGCGCGGCCCACGGCATGCCCGCGTTGGCCGGCGCCTTCGTGCGGGGGAGCGACCTTGCAGCCATCGGTGCGACCGGTGTGCGTCGCGCCGGGACCGCCGATCGCGTGCAGGTGCACGACCGGTTTCACATCGGATCGTGCACAAAGTCCATGACGGCCACGCTCAT
The DNA here is from genome assembly GCA_031082185.1 of bacterium. Taxonomy (NCBI): domain Bacteria; species bacterium. Next base: position 46,722 of record JAVHLI010000010.1, read on the forward strand.
TGCCCTGCTGGTCGAACAAAGCAAGCTGTCCTGGGGAGCGACCGTGGCGGACGTCTTTCCGGACCTGCTGGGCAAGATCCATTCCGGCTACCATCGGGTCACGGCGGTGCACCTGCTCTCTCACCGCGCTGGGCTGCCCGAGAGGAGCGGCGCGGACCCGTCGTGGCCGCAGGTTCGCGCACTGGCCGGGCCCCTCCAGCAGCAGCGGCGCGCGTTGATCGAGATCGTCCTTTCGCGCGCGCCGGTGGCCGAACCGGGCTCGCGGATGGCCTACTCGAACTTCGGGTACACGATCGCCGGCGCGTTCGCCGAGCAGGTGACCGGGCAGAGATGGGAGGACCTGATGCACCGGATGCTCTTTAGCCCGCTGGGGATGACCATCGTGGGTTTCGGCGCGCCGGGTCTTGCCCAGCCTTGGGGGCATAAGCCCACCGGCTGCCATCCGGTTGCGCCGGGACCCGATGCCGACAACCCGCCGGTGATTGGGCCGGCCGGCACGGTCCACTGCTCGATGGGTGGCTGGGCACGCTATGCCGCGCTCCACCTCAGGGGCGCGCTCGGTGAGCCGGGCCTCCTGGTTGGTACCGACAGCTTCGAGCGCCTCCACCGGGATGAGTTCGGGCAGGGCTACGCCCTGGGATGGAGCGTGGTGCGTCGAGGTTGGGCCGGTGGGACCGCCCTCACTCATGCCGGCACCAACGGCTTCTGGTATGCCTTCGTCTGGCTCGCCCCGGCACGGAACGCCGCGTTCCTGGCGGCAACCAACTGTGGCCCTGAGGTCGGTTTGCGCGCGTGCGACGCGGCGGTGGCTGCTATGATTAGGAAGTATCTCTCCTGACCACCCCAGGAGGCCGCCTCCGCGCATAGAACAGAGCGACCATGGAAGTCCCGCCCCACGAACTTGTCCCGCCGTACCCGTCGAGGCCCTGCTGACATTGCGGCCCCGGCGCGATCGCGTTTTCAGCCGCGCGTTTGTTGACCTTTGGATCGTCGCCATGACCACCTTCTTTGGATTCCAGTTGCTGACCGCTGCTCTACCCCTGTACGCGGTGCGGCTCGGCGCCGACGACGCCGTGATTGGGCTGATGATTGGGCTGGTCGCGGTGGTGGCGCTCTTTGTTCGGCCCCTCGCCGGGTGGTGGGTTGACCGCGGGAACGGCGTAGCGCCGCTGGCGGTCGGGGCGGCGATCTACGCTATCTGCGCGCTCGGATACTGGCTGGCACCCTCGGTGAGCGCGCTGCTTGCCATGCGCGCCGCCTCCGGCCTGGCGATCGCGTTCTTCGTGACGGCGAGCCAGGCCTTGGCCGCCAACCTGGCGCCAGCGCAGCGCCGTGGCGAGGCCCTCAGCCTGTTTGGGCTGGCGGCGACGTTGAGTGGGGGTATAGCGCCGCCGGCCGGCGTTGCGGTCTCGCAGGCCGCCGGCTATCCGGTTCTGTTCGCGGCGTGCATGGCCGCCGGCCTGCTGGGCATGTTGCTGGCATGGCCCTTGCGGATACTCCCGCCCAATCCCGCCGACCATCGCAGCACCCGGCTGATCAACATGGCGGTCCTGATGCCGGGCTCGCTGCTGGTGACGCTCGCGGTGACGTTTGGGACGAACGTCGCCCTTCTGGCGGTCCATGCCAGCCGCCGCGACCTGCCCAATCCGGGAATGGTGTTCGTAGCACAGGCCGCGGGCCTTCTCCTGGCGCAGACGCTGGCCGGACGCCTCTCCGATCGCTATGGACGCCTGGCGGTCATCTGGCCGGCGCTGGTCCTGGCCTCCACCGGGATGTGGGCGACCTCACTGCTCTCCGGCGGATGGCTGCTCATGGCTGCCATGGTTTCGGGATTGGGCCTGGGATTGGGCAACCCTGCGCTCTACGCGCTGGCAGCCGATCTGGTTCCGGCCCACGAGCGCGGGAGCGCTATGGGCACGATGGGAGTCTTTCACGAGATCGGCATCGCACTGGGAGCTATCGGCGGGGGGTTGATGGGGCGGGCCGTCGGGCTCGGGCAGATGTATGCGCTGGCAGGGTTCCTGCCCGCTATGGGCGCGGCGTTCGCGCTCGCACTAAGATCCTCACGAGCCGGGAAGAAACCGCCCGTCAGTTTCGTTTAGACGGTAGAATGAAGCCACACGCGGTGAAACCCCACGCTGTGGTATTCCGCACGGTGTGCCACACACGGTGGTACCAAACACAAGGAGGCAGTCATGTTCTTCAGCGACAAGATGAACAACGCGCTCAACGAGCAGATAGGCCACGAGTTCGCGGCCTCGCTCCAGTATGTCGCCATCGCCACGCACTTCGACTCCGCGGGTCTGGCCGGGCTGGCAAAGCACTTCTACAGCCAGGCGGAAGAGGAACGCGAGCACGGCATGCGCATCCTGCGCTACGTGCTGGATGCGGGAGGCACGGTGGCCATTCCCGCCATTCCCGCGCCCAAGAACAAGTTCAAGAGCGCCGAGGAGTGCGTGAAGCTCTCTGTGGACTGGGAGAACACAGTGACCAAGCAGATCCACGCGATCGTGGAGCTGGCCGTCAAGGAGAACGACTACACGACCCAGAACGCGATGCAGTGGTTCGTTGAGGAACAGCTCGAGGAGGTCTCCAGCATGGAGACTCTGCTCAGCATCGTCCAGCGGGCCGGCGAGAGCGGCCTGCTTCAGGTGGAGGACTACCTCGCCCGGAAGAGCACCAAGTAGGGCGCCTGCCCGAGAAGACCGCACAGCAGGAACCCGGCGGGCCGGGGCCACCATTGTGGTGTCCCCGGCCTCTTTGTCCCCGGCCCCGCATCCCATGCAGGGCGCGGGCTCCCCACGGAGAAACCTCGATCTGAGTCCGATGACGCCTGTTGGTTCCCTCTCCGGCATTGATGCTACCCACTACGACGTGGCGATCGTCGGCGGCGGCATCGTGGGCCTGGCCACCACGCTGGCGCTGGTCACGCGGCATCCGGGCCTCCGCATGATCGTCCTCGAGAAGGAACTCGATCTGGCCGCCCACCAGACAGGACACAACAGCGGCGTGATCCACTCGGGCATCTACTACAAGCCGGGGTCCTACAAGGCACGGCTCTGCGTCGAAGGCCACGCTCTGCTGAAGGCCTTCTGCGCTGAGCACCGGGTGCGCTACGAGAACTGCGGCAAGATCATCGTCGCCACCGACGAGCGCGAGCTGCCGCGCCTCGACGATCTGTTCGATCGCGGCACGGCCAACGGCGTGGCAGGCCTGTGCAAGATGGGCCCCGAGGAGATCCGGGAGATCGAGCCGCACGCGGCAGGCCTGCGCGCGATCCACTCGCCCAACACGGCGATCGTGGATTTTCGGGAGGTGGCACGCGCCATGGCAGCCGAGGTCCAGCGCCGCGGTGTGGAGATCGCAACCGGCGCGCGCGTGACCGCGATCGCCGGGGAATCCGGCGGCCTCCGGCTGTTGACGACGCGCGGTGAAGTACGCGCGGGCTATCTGGTGAACTGCGCCGGTCTCTACTCCGATGCGGTCGCGCGGATGGCCGGGGAGACACCGGACGTGCGCATCGTGCCGTTCCGTGGGGAATACTGCATGCTCAAGCCCGAGCGACGGCACCTGGTGCAGGGACTGATCTACCCGGTGCCCGATCCAGAGTTTCCATTCCTGGGGGTGCATCTCACGCGCACCGTGCACGGCGAGGTTGAGGCCGGCCCCAACGCGGTGTTCGCGTACGCCCGCGAGGGATACACCAGGTGGCGCGTGCATCCGGGCGAGATGCTTGCCACTCTGACCTATCCCGGGTTCTGGCGGATGGCCGGACGTCACTGGCGCACGGGTCTCCACGAGGTCTGGCGGTCGTTCAGTACAAGGGCCTTCGTGGCCGCGCTGGCGCGCCTCGTGCCCGACCTCCGCCCTGCCGACGTGGTCCGCCACGGCGCCGGCGTGCGGGCGCAGGCGCTGACGCCCGATGGTTCGCTCGTGGACGACTTCCGGATCCTACGGTCGCGGCGTGCGATCCACGTGCTGAACGCACCCTCTCCGGCGGCCACGGCCTCGCTTGCCATCGGCCGCCACATCGCGGACCTGGCCGCCGAGTCATTTGGGTTGATGCGGTAACCGAGGTACAGTGGTACAGCGACACAAAGGAGGCAGCAGATGGCGCAGCGCAGGAAGCCCACCCTCACCCCGCAGGAGGCCCGGCAGCTTCACGAGGACGCCCTTGTCATAGACACGCAGCAGCCACCGGTTACCACCGGGTTCCTGTTCACCGAGAAGATGAAGGTAGCGCTCGATCAGTTCGTCCGGCAGGGACTGTCGCGCGAGGAGGCCGCGCCGCCGCTGGTGGACATGGCGGCCCGCGAGATCAAGACCTCCGAGGAGGCGCGCAGGCAGTACATGGACCTCTGGCGTAGGTCCGGCGTCACCGTGGCCTGCGGCACCTACTCCGGGACCGCCCGGATGAGCGAGGCGTTCGATCTGGCCGGCAGGCGCATAGCGCAGGCCTACGCGTACATGGACGCTCTGGGTGGCGAGATGGTGCCGGTCCTCCGCGCCGCCGACGTCGAACGCGCCTACCGCGAAGGGAAGCGCGGCCTGATCCTCGACTTCCAGAACACCACGCCCTACGGCGACGACCTGAGCCGGATCGAGTACTTCCACAACCTTGGGGTGCGGATGGTGCAGTTGACCTACAACCTGCGCAACCTGGTCGGCGACGGGTGCACCGAGGCCCACCAGGGCGGCCTGTCGTACTTCGGCCGCGAGGTCGTGGGCCGGCTCAACGAACTGAGGACGCTGGTTGACGTCAGCCACTGCAGCGAGCAGGTGGGCTGGGACGCGCTGAAGATCTCGAAGGCGCCGATCGTCGTATCCCACTCAAGCAGCAAGGCGGTCTGCTACCACGACCGCGGCAAGTCCGATGAGCTGGCGAAGGCCGTGGCCAATTCGGGCGGCTATTTCGGAGTCGTTGTCCTCCCCGGGTTCCTCTCAACGTTGAAGGAACCGACCCTAGACACGTTTGCCGACCACGTCGAACACCTGGTGGACGTCTGCGGCATAGACCACGTCGGCATCGGCACCGACAAGGCCGGCCCGGGCCCGGGGACCGACTCGCTGATCGAGTATCCGGCCTCCATGCCCAAGCGCCGCGCCAACTCCTTTGATTGGGGCGGATTCCGGGACGAGGAACACCGGCTGACGCCCGACTACCGCATGAACGGCTTCCAGGACTTTGGCGACTGGCCCAACCTCACAGTGAAGCTGGCGGAGCGGGGGTTCAACGAGGGTGAGCTGCGCAAGCTGCTCGGACTCAACTTCCTGCGGGTGTTCCGCGAGGTGGTCGGGTAGCGCTGGCGGACGGGCCGAGGCCCAAGCCGCTACAAGGAGCCGCACATGGCCTACAGCTTCCTCTCACATCTGGAGTGCACCGCCTGCCGCGAGAGGTTCGATGCCGATCAACTCCTGGGTGTCTGTCCCGCGTGCGGCAAGGTGCTCTACGCCCGGTACGACCTGAACGCCGCGGCCGCGACGCTCACGCGCGACTCGCTGCGCGGACGGCGGCCGGACATGTGGCGCTACCACGAGGTGATGCCGGTCCGCGATCCTTCCAACGTGTTGAGTCTGGGCGAGGGGATGACGCCGCTGCTCGATGCGCCGCGCCTGGCCCGGCGCTACGGCCTGCGGACGCTGCTTCTCAAGGACGAAGGGAAGAACCCCACCGGCACTTTCAAAGCGCGCGGCCTGTGCGCGGCGGTCTCGAGGGCGCGCGAGCTCGGCGTGCGTGCGATCTCGATGCCCACCGCCGGCAACGCCGGAGCGGCGCTGGCCGCATACGCGGCGCGCGGAGCCCTGGACGCCTACACCGTGATGCCCCAGGACACCCCGGCGATCAACCAGGCGGAGTGCGCCATCTACGGCGCCCGCGCGTACAGCATCAACGGGCTGATCAACGACGCCGGGCGCGTGCTCCGCGGCCTCGCCCAGCACCGGGGATGGTTCGACATGTCCACCCTGCGGGAGCCCTACAGGGTCGAGGGCAAGAAGACGATGGGCTACGAGATCGCCGAAGCCCTGGACTGGGATCTGCCCGACGTTATCGTCTATCCGGCCGGTGGAGGGACCGGGCTGGTCGGTATCTGGAAGGCGTTCGATGAGATGGAAGCGCTCGGGTGGATCGGAGAGCGCCGGCCGCGCATGGTCGCGGTCCAGGCCGCGGGGTGCGCGCCCATCGTCCGCGCCTACCTGGAGGGGAAGAGCCACGCCGAGCCGTTCGAGAACGCGCACACGGTCGCCTCGGGACTGCGCGTGCCGGTCGCGATCGGGGACTACCTGATGCTGCAGGCAGTGCGCGACAGCGGCGGCACCGCCCTATCGGTTACAGACGACGAGATGCTGGCGGCGATGCGCGAGATGGCGTCGGCCGAAGGCGTATTCGCCGCGCCCGAGGCCGCGGCCACTCTGGCCGCGCTGCCGGAGCTGATTGACCGCGGCACCGTGACGCCAAAGGACCGCGTGCTGCTCCTGCTGACCGGCGCCGGGATGAAGTACACGGACCTGGTGCCTGTCAGCCTGCCACCGGTGGATTCGGCAGCCCTGCCTTGATCTTCGCATAGGTGGACGCGGCCGCGCCGGCCAGCAGCCGCGCGTCGGTCCCGGCTGCCACAAACCGGAACCCCTGGCCCACGCGCTCCAGCGTCTCCTCGGCGCCGGACGCCATGTAGCCCGCGGCGATACCGTACCGCCGCGTCGCCACCAGGACACGCTCGACGGCCGCCTTGAACTCAGGGTGGTCGAACTTGCGGAAGCAGCCGAGGTTCGCGGAGAGGTCGTTGGGTCCGATGAAGAGCACGTCCACACCCGGGGTCGAGGCGATCTGTTCCACGTTTGCCAGCGCCTCGGCCGTCTCGATCTGACAGATCACGACCACCTGGCTGTTCCACCGGGCGAAGTAGTCGGCCAGGTCCGCGCCGTAGCGATTGACCCGGCTGCCTGCCACCCCCCGGATCCCCTCCGGAGGGTACTTGGCGGCCGACACCGCGGCCTGCGCCTGCTCGGGCGTGTTGACCAGAGGGACGATCACGCCGTAGGCGCCGCGGTCCAGCGCCTGCTTGATGAGCCCGGGATCGTTGGCGACCACGCGGACGAGAGGGGTCACGTTGGTGCCCTTCATGGCCCGGAGCTGGTCCTCCATCGTCTCCGTCGTGGCCGGGCCGTGCTCGGTGTCGAGCAGAAGCCAGTCCATCTCGAAGGCGGCCAGCAACTCAACGATGGACGGCGACGGGATGCTGATCCAGTGGCCTACGGTGGGAAGGCCCTGGGCCAGGCGAGACTTGAGCGGGTTGGTGAACATGAACTGCGCACCTCCGGAGATGTGAGCGGTTTCTTGGGACGAACTCGTGGAGCGTCCTCTGCTTGGAGCGTCCGTTGTGTGTATTACGACACGGGGCGAAGGCACCCTTTGTGGTGACGGCGCCGATGGGCATTGCGGTGAAGGCCTGGCGTGACTCCGGCGCGGCAATCCTAGGCCACCAGAGGCTCGTGGGGGATGTGCCCTGAACGGCGGGGGCGTAGTCCCCGGGTTACCATCCGCCCCGAGCTACGAGTCAAGGGAGGAGGCGACCCACCCAAGGCGTGCAGCGCTGGAAAGCCTCGGCGAAGCGTATCTCTGGATCTGCTGCCACATAGGCCGCCTGCGTCGCCCGGGAGACCGCACGGCTTCGGTAGCGGTCCACATGGTAAGGCTGCGTCTTGAACTCCCCGACCGCACGCATCTTCTGGTCCATTACATCCGTAATGTCTATGAACGTGTTCGGATTGAACTCGGTGGCCTCTGCCAGTGGCTGGGAGGGCTCAAACATCAGGACTTGAGGGGGCGAGATGACCGGCAGATCGGGCTCCACGCCGTCGAGTTGGGCGTAGTACACAGCATCGAGCGCTGCTCGACAAGCCGCCGCATGATCCGGGTTGTAGGGTTCTTGTTGAGGATGCGTCAGCACGTGAGATGGACGGAAGCTCCGAATCTCTCGAACGATCCGCATCATGCGCTCTCGGTCGAGCGTCAGAGGCTGATCCGGGTAGTCGAGAAACACCGTCTCTGCTCCGAGAATAAGCGCAGCCGCAAGGGCCTCTTGGCGGCGAACCTCACTGACCGCGACCTCTGTAGTGCGCCCCCCTCGGGCCCGCCACAACTCGTTTGATTCGCCCCGCGCGCCCAAGCTCAGCACCAGGACCCGGACCGCAGTCCCGGAATTGCTGTGCTTGGCGATCACTCCGCCTGCTCGTATGCAGAAATCGGCCGCGTGGGCACTAACGACCATGAGACGATCAACTGCCATCGTGACTCACCTCCTGTTTATGGACACATGCTTGAAGCACCGGCCGCGGTCTTTCAAGCGAGGTGCTGGGCGCGAGCAGGCATCTGGTTCTTCGCGGTCAAGGACCATACGGGCGTCAGACGATCGCCGTGTGGGTCTGCGGATCGAACAGGTGCATGCGGCGCATGTTGAACACGACCTCGGCCTCGTGGCCCATGCGGGCCACGCTGTGGGCATCGACGCGGGCCACAATAGTGTGCGGCCCGCTGCTGAGGTAGAGGATGACGTCGGAGCCCAGCGGCTCGTGGACATCGACCATCGCCCGCAGCGTCCAGGCGTGGTTGGCATCGCGCGCAAACGCCTTATCCTGGATGTCCTCGGGCCGGATGCCGAAGATCACCTTCTTGCCCACCCAGTCCTTCGCGTGGGGCGCGAGATCGGCCGGGACCGCCATCGCGAACGACCCGGCGTCCACCGCCAGCGTGCCGTTCTTCTGCGCGAGGGTGGCCTCGATGAAGCTCATCGCCGGGCTGCCGATGAACCCGGCTACGAACAGGTTGGTCGGCTTCTCGTAGAGGTTGAGGGGACTGTCCACCTGCTGCACTAGGCCGTCGCGCATGACCACGATCCGGTCGCCCATGGTCATAGCCTCCACTTGGTCGTGCGTGACGTAGATCGTCGTGGTCTGCAGGCGCGCCTGGAGCTTCTTGATCTCCGCCCGCGTCTGCACGCGCAGCTTGGCGTCCAGGTTCGACAGCGGCTCGTCCATCAGGAAGACCTGCGGCTCGCGGACGATGGCCCGGCCCAGCGCCACGCGCTGTCGCTGGCCGCCCGAGAGCTGCTTGGGCTTGCGCTCCAGCAGTTGCTCAATGCCCAGCAGCCCTGCGGTTTCCTTCACCCGGCGGTCGATCTCGGGGCGCGGGTACTTGCGCAAACGCAGCCCAAACGCCATGTTGTCGTACACCGACATGTGCGGATACAGCGCGTAGTTCTGAAACACCATAGCGATGTCGCGATCCTTCGGCGCTACATCGTTCACCCGGCGGTCGCCGATGTAGATGCTGCCGCCGGTGGCCTCCTCCAGCCCGGCCACCAGCCGCAGCGCTGTGGTCTTGCCGCACCCCGACGGGCCCACCAGCACCGTGAACTGCTGGTCGGGGATCTCCAGGGTCACGTTGTTGACCGCCGTGACATTCTGGAACTGCTTGGTGACACCTTCGAGAAACACGCGGGCCATATACCGCCTCCTGGTGATTCAGAGTGAGCCGGGCACCCCTTGAGCCGCAAGGTCCGCCAGGGCCCGCGCGATACGCCTCCCGCCCTCGACGACCCGCTCGAGTGCCGTGCAGTACGACACCCGTACGTGCCCTTCGCCTTCGGCTCCAAAGGCACTACCTGGAACCACGGCAACGCCGGCGTGCTGAAGCAGGTATTCAGCCATTGCGTCGGCGGCCAATCCGTAGACCCGGACATTCGGGAAGAGATAGAAAGCTCCGTGGGGCCGCACGCATGAGACGCCAGGGATCTCCGCAAGAGCGGCGAGCAACGCCTCACGGCGCCTAGCAAACTCACTTGTCATGTCGGCGACACACTGCTGAGGACCGGAAAGGGCGGCAGCAGCCCCCGCCTGCGCGAAGGACGTTGCGCATGTGATCAGATACTGATGCACCTTGAGTATTGGTGCTATGAGACGACGCGGGGCGGCGACATAGCCGATCCGCCAGCCCGTCATCGAGTATGCCTTGGAACAGCCATTCACAAGGAACGTCCGATCGCGCATCCCAGGAAGTGATGCGAAGCTTGTGTGGCGGAAGCCATCGTACGTAATGTGCTCGTAGATTTCATCTGAAATCACCCAGAGGCCGTGGCGCTCGACCATCCGCGCGACCGCTTCCAGGGTGTCCCGGGAAAGCCCCACACCCGTGGGATTGTGAGGTGAGTTTAGGATCAATCCGCGAGTCCTCGGCGTGATCCTCGCCTCCAGGATGTCCGGGTGCAGGGCGTAGGCGTCAGACTCAGCCAGCGGCACGGGCACGGCTGTGGCGCCGAGCATGGCAGGGACTTGGGCGTAGTTGAGCCAGCCAGGATCGAGGACAAGCACCTCGTCGTCCGGATTGAGGTAAGCGGCAAGAACCAGGAAGATCGCCTCCCCGGCTCCCACCGTCGTGACGATCTCGCCCGACGGGTCGTAGGTGAGACCGTTGTCTCGGGCGAGCTTGTTCGCGATTGCCTGGCAGAGCGCGGGGGTCCCGTAGTTGGATGTGTAGTGCACCTCGCCGCGGTCCAGCGACGCTTTGGCTGCTTCCTTGATGTGGGCCGGCGTATCGAAGTCAGGCCGGCCGAGTTCCAGGTGTATGACGTCGACACCCCTTGCCTCGAGCTGTCTGGCCATCTCAAAGATGCGCCTGATCCCCGAGGGAGGGACCCCCTGCAAACGCCGCGCCTCTTCCGTCATTACCATCGTACCTCCCGTGCCCGTTCCGCACGACGAACGTTCGCTTCCAAGGAGGGGCAAGCAGCAGCTCGGGGGGGCCGTTGGCCCCCCCGAGCCGACTTAGACCTTCGCCCCCAAGGTGGCGGTGAATTCCTCCACGAGCTGGAGGCCCTTTTCCATGGTCTGCGGCGGTACACCAAATCCGATCCGGATGTGGTTGTCGTAAGATGGGGCATAGCAGACCCCAGGTACCAGATAGACCCGATATGGTTCCTCGGTGATCAACCGACGGCACAACTCCCATGATCCAATCGGCAGATCGAACCTCGGGAAGCAGATGTATCCCCCGCCGGATGGGACCCACGAGAACACCTTGCTCTTCTCCATCCAGCGCCGCAACGTCTCAAGATTGCGGCGACCATCCTGCTTACCCGACTCCAGGATCTGGCTGAACTTTGTCGGTTCGAGGACGTAAGCGCCGATCCGTTCGCTGAGCACATTCGTCACCTGTACGGCGTACCGATGGATGGGGAAGCAGCGATCGTACAGAGCCTTGTCCCGGGTGACCATCCATCCGAGGCGGAGACCGGCCATGCCAAGCAACTTGGTGACGCTCGCAGCGGACACCCCACGCTCGTAGTGATTGACGACTGACGGGGACATCGGCCCGTCCCATTCGAGGCCGCGATAGATCTCGTCGGAGAGGATGTAGATACCATGCTTGCGGGCAACGGCACACAGATCGTCCATCTCGGCCGACGTGAGGATTGATCCGGTAGGGTTGTTTGGATGATTGATGTAGATGAGTTTGGTCTTGTTGGTGATGAGCTTCTTCAGGTCATCAAGATCGGGCTTCCACTTGTTCTCCTGGCGGAGTTCCCACTTCTTGATTGTGCAGCCCAACCCCTCACAGACCGTGTGCACCTGCATCCAGGCGGGCATCTCAAGGATGACTTCGTCGCCGGCGCCCAGGAGGGCCATGAGCGGAAGCCAGTTTGCCTCGTAAGTGCCATTGACCGGTAGAATGCAGTCTGGGGTTACATTGTAGTCGAGAGACTTGATAATGCGTTCGAGCAGGACCGGCGGGCCGAACCAGTGCCCAGACCAGTCGAGCGACATGTCGGGGTCCAACGCTTCCATGACATCGCGAAGCTTCGAGGCCGGCCGACCAACACTGGCCAGTGCATACTTGTATCCTGTCTGGCGACCGAAGATGAACCAGTCCCCCAGGAGTTCTCGCTTGATTTCCACGTGACGGCCTCCTTTGGCAATCCTGCTCTTGCGCCTACTTCGGGTCCGCGAAGCACTTCATCAGGGTGTCTCCGGCGTTGACGACCCTCTTGACGAAGAGAATGCGTACGGTGCCACTCGCCGGCGCGGTCACCACAGCAAGCCTCTCGCCGAAGACATCGGTGATCTCGGCAAGAGGGGTGCCTTTCGCCACCTGCTGCCCAGGGTGGACCAGCGGGTGGAAGACTCCGCCGCAGGGAGCCGTCACTCCATAGGCTTCGGCGCGGATCTTCTGAGCGGACGCGGGGACGCCATCGGGGGTCCCGGGGATCATCTTCAGTTCCTTCAGGACGTTCTGGACGCCCTTGAAGTGGATGGCGACGTGCTCCTCGGCGTACGAACCAAGCCCCCCCACCTCGGAGACAAACCCGGCGACTCCCAGCCGGGCGGCCTCCCGCACGAAGGTCCCTGGGTTGCCGCTCGTGGCATCATTGACCCACAGGTACTCGGTCCCGAAGGCGCGCGCGATCCGCTCAGACTCCGCGTCCGTCGACGTGTTCCCGGTTCGGTAGAAGATCGCGAAGGGGAAGAGAATCTCCGGCAGGTCTCCGCCGTGGAGGTCTACTAGGTACTGGCACTTCGCGGTCACCTGGGCCAGGACAGTGTGGGCGATCCTCTGGCTCGCCGTCCCATCGGGTCCCCCGGGGAAGACCCGATTGAGGTTCTGGTTGTCCAACGGAACGACATACGGAGCCCCGATCATGAACGCGGGCATGTTGAGCACAGGAACCACGACAACCGTGCCCCGGAGCGTCTTGGGATCGATCGTTCGAAAGGTCTTGACTGCGGCTTCGATGGCGGCGTACTCCAGCGCATGAACGCCGGCATTGACATGTACGCATGGCCCGGGTTCTACCCCATGCACCACCGCAAGCGGGATCCGAACCTCCTGTCCCAGCGTCTCCATGACAGGAAGCCACCCCGTGGCCTTCATTCCAGGAGCCACCGTCAGGCCCCCGATTTTCGCTGCATCATGAACAGCCCGCCCCATACACGTCCTCCTTTGCAGGATATTCGCACGCTCATGTCCCGATCCGTCACACACGCCCCGTGCGCAGGCAATCAGCGGATCGCGCCTTTGAACATTCCAGACATGATGTAGCGCTGGAAGATCAACGCCAGAACCATCGGCGGAATGATGCTCACCACGGCGACTGCATTGATGAGACCGTAGTCCGTGTACACATCGCGCTCGCCCACCAGCATGGCCGCGACAACCTGAAGGGTCATGGAATTCTGCGTCTTTGCCAGGATCAGGGGAACCAGGAATGCGCTCCATGTGGTCATGAACACGATGATCGCTGTTACGATCAGCCCGGGCACCGCCAGCGGCATGACGATGCGTACGAGCAGCATGAAGCGGCTGCACCCGTCGATGCGCGCGGCGTCCTCCAGTTCCAGAGGAATAGCCGAGAAGTACTCCCGCAGAATCCATATGGCAAAAGGGAGCTCCAGGGCGGTGAGCACAACGACAATGCCAAGGAGGCTGTCGATCAGCCCAAGCGCCTTCATGAGGACGAACAGCGGGATGAGGATGGCGACAATCGGGACGGACCGGATCACCAGGGTACCGCCCAATACGGTGCCTTTGCCGCGGAAATCGAATCGGGCGAAGGCGTACGCTGCGGGCGCCCCCAGGCCAATCGTCAGGAACACCGTCGCGAACCCCACCGCAAACGTATTGACCATGACCCGCGGGATCCAGAGAACAAATGGAGGGATCCAGGTGGCCGCAAGGTTCGGTTGGTACTCCTGGCCGTAGCGCTTTCCCGCAAACACCGCGTAGTAGTTCGTGAACCAGGGATCTGCTGGCTTGATGCGTGGTGGATATTGGAACAGTTGTTCATTGGTCTGGAAGCTTGATGCCAGCGTCCACGCGAATGGAAAGAGGATGTAGGCGAGGAGCAAGGTCGCCGCCAGTACGAGCAGCCCCTTCCGGAGCAGACGGCCTGCGCGGATGGTTGCCATCACGATCGCTACACCTCCGTTTGCCGGTACAGGAGGCCTAGGTAGACGCCCGATAGGACGACTACGAGACCCGCGGTCACGAAAGCAATGGCTGATCCGAATCCGAAGTCCCAGTATCGGAAGGACGTCACATACGCCCAGTAAGACAGGGTTGTCGTGGCTCCCGCGGGGCCTCCCAGTGTCATCGTGAAGATCAGGTCGAACATCTTCAGGGCGGCTGCGCTCTGGAAGATGAGGATGACCACCGTGATGTTCTTCAACAGGGGCATGGTGATGAACAAGAAGCGCTGCGCGACGTTGGCGCCATCGACCATCGCTGCCTCGTAGATCTCCGCGGGGATACCCTGGAGCGCCGCCAGGAACAAGAGCGCAGAGAACGGCATCTCCTTCCAGATGTTGGCCATGATCACGGAGAACATGGGGTAGTCGATGAGCCAATTGACCGGTTGTGCGATCACGCCTACAGTCTGGAGCACGTGGTTGAGCACGCCGTACCGAGCGCTGTAGAGCCACCACCACATGGTACCGGCCGCGATTCCCGGAATTGCCCACGGCAGGAGGAGCGAGGTTCGCACAATACCCCGCCCCGGGAATTCTTGGCTGAGCAGTAGCGCTGCGGCCAGGCCGAGAACCGTGGAGGCGACGATGGATGTTGCTACGAGGACCGTTGTGTTTGTCAGCACCTCGCGACTCGGCCCGTCAGTGAAGACGCGAACGAAGTTACTGAGGCCGACGAATACCTCCGGGCGGGGTGACGCCTTGAGATTCCAGGCGAACCAGCTTGTATAGAACGCGAAGCCGAGCGGCAGAAGAATGAGCGCCGCGATGAGCGCAGAGGCAGGGATCAGTCCCGCGAGAACGAACCGCCGATCGCCGGACCGTACCTGCCCCAGGGTCCGAGACGCCCGGGCTAGCGCTGCTACATTCCTCGCCATATGCGCTTACCTCACCCCCGGGCCACGTGTGCTTGCCGCGCCGGAGACCCGGTCACTTCTTCCCCAATTCATCGGCTCGCCGGGCAATCGCCTGGAGGGTCTGCTCGACCGTCTGTCGACCCAGCAGCGCCTTCTGGAGTTCCTGATTCATGGCGTCCCGCAGCTCTGGGAAGAACGGCTCCATGTACTGTGGAACGATGTCAGCATACGTCTTCAGCTTCGCCATGGTGGCCTTGGCCTGGCTGAGATCCACCCACTTGCTCCAGGAGTCCAGGATCTCCTTGTCGGTCTCGAACGCCTTGAACGAAAGCCCGCGCGCGTTGAAGCCACCGTAGGGCCGGACTAGGTTCTCGGGAGCCGCCAGCCAGCGCATAAAAGCGTCGACGGCCTCCCAGTGCCGTCCTCCCCTGGCTCTGGCGCGTGACGTCACGGCGAAGATGTCGGTCCTGGCCATGTTGATCCCCTTGTCCGGCGCTGGTGCGATAGCGAAGTTGCCAGCCTCCTTCGAGGCCCCTGAGGAGTTGAACCGGATCAAGTCGTGGAAGCTGACCTGAAACCCCATAGGAACATCCCCGCGTCCGAGGAGTTCGGAGATCTTGCCGGCATCCAATTCAAACGAGGTGCGGTCGAAGATGCCGCTCTGCAGCCCCTGTACCATTAGCTGTAGGGCCCGATAACCTGGGGAAGTCTTCTCGAGGAACTGCGGGCGAAGGGCCTTGTCCCAAAGGGTCCCGCCCATGCTCGCGGTTATGAGCTCCCATGACCAGTGGATGCTGTCGGAAGATGAGGTGACGTTCCATGGCCACACGATGGGAGCGGTGAACATCTTCTTCTCCTTCATCGTCATGGCAATGTTGGAAACTTCGTCCCACGTTGTGGGCGGCTTGCTGAAACCTGCCTGGCGAAGCAGACGCATATTGTACGGGAAGATGTGCACGGCGTGGAAGTAGGGGACACCGTGCAAGACGCCTTTGTACGAAGAATTGGAGCGAGCGCTCGCGGTCAGGTCGCGCTTCAATTGACCAGACCAGGCGAGCCCCTCTATGTTGGTGAGGAAACCCGCTTTGACAAACGACGACAGGTCGCCATACATGATGGCAACCACGTCCAGATCATCTGGGTTCCCAACTATCACGGAGAGCGCTACGTCACGGATCCGGCCTGACGGCGTGGGCCGCCAGTTTATCCGGATACCTGGATTCTGCACCATGAACTTCTTCGCGGATTCCTCGTTGATAGTTGGGAGAGCCGTGGTGGTCATCCATGTGACTGTCTCGGGTTGCTGGGCCAGGCCAATGGGCGGCAAAGCAAGGAGGGCTGCCAAGAAGCACACGACCAAGATCCGGAGGGCGACGTGCCTTTCTGCGACCCGACTCCAGTGGACACCATCCATATTGTGCCTCCCCTCTCGCTGTCTCCGGCTGTTTCAAGGTGAAGCCACTGTTCTATGCGGCGCCGTCACCTCCCCACTTCACTGCGGGCGAATCCACCCGGGCCGTCGGCCACGATCACCGTTACCCCGAGTAGCCACTGTTTGTGGTGTAGCAACCATGCGCGCTGCCGACGGTTGACGA
The DNA here is from genome assembly GCA_031082185.1 of bacterium. Lineage (NCBI taxonomy): Bacteria > bacterium. Next base: position 63,190 of record JAVHLI010000010.1, read on the forward strand.
AGGCCTACGTGCTTTCCGGATCGCACCCGAAGCACAAGGGACCGCACGGCCTCAATGAGCCCGTCCAGGTGCACTTCCATTGCGCGCTGAGCAGCTGCAGGATCTCGCCCCTCGATCGCCGACAGAATGGCGTTGTGTTCGCGAGCACATTGAACGTGCTCGCGCGCTCGCGCCTTGCGAACGAACGCCGACACCTCGCGATTCTTCCTGATCATCTCCAGCAGACTCATGAGCAGTCCATTCCCGGAAGCCGCAGCGATGCTCTGGTGCAGAGACACATCGTGCTGCGTGTCGATCGACCCCTCCGACACGGCGTGGCTGTGGGCGACGATGGCTTCCCGCATGTCGGCAATCTGGGCTGGGGTGGCTCGGGTTGCAGCAAGACGCGCGGTCTCCCGTTCGATCCCCCGGCGGGCTTCCAATACCTCGATGAGCGCCTCGGGATCCTTGAAGAAGAAGAAGGATGTGATCTTGCGACCACTGGATTCGCGTTCAAGTGCAACGCGTAGAACTTGCAGGCGAGCGAGGCCTTTCCTGGTCAACGCCCGCCCGAGCTTCCCGGCCTTCCGAGTGCACCCAAGCATGTCAAAGTCCCTGAGCACTCGGCCTACCGTGGCCTCTCCGACTTCGATACCCGCGACACGCAGGTGTTGCTGTAGCTGCGAGGCACCTATCCACCCGGACGTCTTCGCGAGAACGTCGAGGACGACGAGCTCCATCTGCTGTCGGCGGTTGTGCATCAGGTCTCCCTGCGAGGGTTTATCATCATCGATGAAGAAGATAGCATCAATCGCGTCGTTGCGTCAAGAAGCTGGGCATTCACCGTTCGGCTGGGCACGACATCGAGTGAAAGAGGTGACCGGGGTGAACCGAGTAGCGGCTTCCTTGCTTCGTGAGTTTAGCATTACCCTGCTCATGGCAGCAGGCTTTCCGCACCACGATGCCTCTGACATGGCGGAGTGCCTGCTCGTGGCCAGCCTCCGGGGAGTCGACACACACGGTGTGACGCGTCTGCCGGCTTACATCCGGGTCGTTCAAAGCGGCAAATGCCCGGCCGCCGCAGACATACGTGTGGTCGCCGACGCAGGCTCGGCCGCCCTCCTCGATGGCGGAGGCGGGTTCGGCTTCGTTCCCGCGACCCGCGCCATGCGCATCGCTATTGAGAAGGCCAGAGCATGGGGGATCGGGGCAGTTGGCGTGCGGAATTCCGGGCACTACGGAATGGCCGCGTGCTACCCTCTGCTTGCGGTCCGAGACGGCATGCTGGGCATCGCCGTTACGAACTCCGACGCGCTGGTTACCGCACCGGGGTTCCGCGGACGCCTGGTGGGCAACAATCCGGTCGCCCTGGCTGCCCCAGCCGGCGATGGGCCTCCCCTGGTGCTTGACATTGCTTCAAGTGTCGCATCCATGGCGAAGATCCGTCGAGCACAGGCCGCCGGCGAATGTATCCCCGCTGGATGGGGGGTTGATGCCAGCGGCCACCCAACCGACGACCCCGGCGCCGTCATCGACGGCGGCGCCCTGCTCCCATTTGGCGGGCACAAGGGGTTTGGGCTGGCTCTGTTTGCGGAGGTCCTTTCCGGGCTGCTGACTGGAGGGCCATTCGGCAAGCATGCTCATGCCGGTCTGCACTACGGGGGAACGAAAGATGACAAGTGCGGGCACTTCCTTGTGGCTGTCAGCGTCGATGCGTTCATGCCTGCGGATCAATTCGCCCAGCGCATGACGGCATGGATTGCCGAACTCAAGTCACACCCGGCAGTGGACGGTGAAGACCGCGTCAGGTTGCCAGGGGAGAGGGCGTACCGTGAGGAGCGCCGCCGGTTGGCCGAGGGCATTCCCCTGTCAACCCGCGATGCGAAGGAACTCCGAGTGTTGGCCCGTGAGCTGCGGGTCCCACCTCCATTGGAACTCGAAGGGTGACGCCGAGACAGGTTTCGCAAGCCCGCCCTTGATTTCTTCTTGATTCTCAGAAGCCGCATCTTGCGGTCTCCTTGATGATCCTCCATGGGATACTGTGGGTGGCCGATTCGGCGCATATCAGTTCTTGATCGCGTTTCGGGAATCGCCGCAGTACCACGGACCCCATACGCAGCGGTAATTGCTCCACCAGGTATGGGGGACCGCATACGAGCCGGAACGACATCTGCTGCAGGTGAATACCAGTTACATGCGCCGGAAGATCGAGCTTGATCCTGTCCGACCTCGTTACATCCTGACTGAACCGGGGGATCGGATACCGGCTGAGAACTGGCGGCTGAAGGTAGCCCGATTTCTGTTTCCCCACCCTCTGGAGGCGACAACGACATTCCCGAAGCCACAAGGTAATCACGCCCTGGCAAGGGCGGAGGTGTCTCGAGTTCCTGGGGCGTGCCAGGCATTCGAATCGGGGGCGTCCGACCCACGACACCGGCGACGGTCTGATTCACACCCGGAAGCGACGAGTAGAAACTGTGGTGGTGAATGAAAGCGTCTACGAAAGGGAGATTGTCCTATCCGGCTGACTCCAAAGCATACAACCGGTAGTAGGCAGTGGGGCCGTGGTGCGTCGCCAGCCCCAGGAGCGTTTGGAAAGCCGCCTCGGGGTTGCGCGTGCCAGTCGCGATAGGGGACTACCTGATGCTGCAGGCGGTGCGCGACAGCGGCGGTACCGCGCTGGCGGTCACCGACGACGAGATGCTGGTAGCGATGCGCGAACTGGCGTCGGTTGAAGGCGTCTTCGCCGCGCCCGAGGCCACCGTGGCCGCGCTGCCGGAGCTGATTGACCGCGGCGCCGTGACGCCAAAGGACAGCGTGCTGCTGCTGCTGACCGGCGCCGGGATGAAGTACACCAACCTGGTGCCCGTCAGCCTGCCGCTGGTGGATACGGAGCGGCCGGGAGAGACGATCGTCTAGGGCCGCGGGCGGACGCCCAACGCCGGCGGCACGCCGGCGCTACTTGCGGGGCGCCTTCGCCTTCTCAGCCATGCCTGCCCTTATCTTCGCGTAAGTTGCCGCGGCCGCGCCGGCCAGCAGCCACGTGTCGCTCCCGGCCGCCACAAACCGGAACCCCTGGCCCAGACGCTCCAGCGTCTGCTCCGCGTTGGACGCCATGTAGCCCGCGGCGATACCGTACCGCCGCGTCGCCGTCAGGACACGCTCGACGGCCGCCTTGAACTCCGGGTGGTCGAACTGGCGGAAGCAGCCGAGGTTCGCGGAAAGGTCGTTGGGTCCGATGAAGAGCACGTCTACGCCAGGCGTCGAGGCGATCTGTTCCACGTTCGCCAGCGCCTCGGTCGTCTCGACCTGACAGATCACCACCACCTGGCTGTTCCACCGGGTGAAATAGTCCACCAGGTCCGCGCCAAAGCGGTTGACCCGGCTGCCTGCCACGCCCCGGATCCCCTCCGGCGGGTACTTGGCGGCCGCCACCGCGGCCTGCGCCTGCTCAGGAGTGTTGACCAGCGGAACGATCACGCCGTAGGCGCCCCGGTCCAGCGCCTGCTTGATGAGCCCCGGATCGTTGGCGACCACGCGGACGAGCGGGGTCACATTGGTGCCCTTCATGGCCCGCATCTGATCTTCTAGCGTTTCGGTGTTGGCCGGGCCGTGCTCGGTGTCGAGCAGAAGCCAGTCCATCTCGAAGGCGGCCAGCAACTCAACGATGGACGGCGACGGGATGCTGATCCAGTGGCCTACGGTGGGAAGGCCCTGGGCCAGGCGAGACTTGAGCGGGTTGGTGAACATGAACTGCGCACCTCCGGAGATGTGAGCGGTTTCTTGGGACGAACTCGTGGAGCGTCCTCTGCTTGGAGCGTCCGTTGTGTCTATTACGACGGGAAGGAGGAGTCCCCTCTGTGGGGCCAGAGGCCGGCCTCACGCAGATAGGCCAGGACGGTCTCGGTCGGGACCTGCCAGACGAAGCTGGCCCGGTGGGGCTTGAACCCGAGCTCCGTGTTGATCTTGCGCATGGGCGCGTTCGAGTCGGCGTTGCCTGTGCGCACGAAGCGCACCTCGGGTCCGTCCGCAAGCACCTTCTCCATCATCGCCGCCTTCAGCCAGCGGCCAAGACCCAGGTTCTGAAACTCGCCAAACACGGCGGTCCCGCGCTGCTCGAGCAGGGCAGGCCGGTTCGGGTTCCACGCGACATCGGTGAAGCCGGCTATTCGGCCGCCGGCGCGTTCACGCGCGTACATCGTCCATACCTGTGTACCGCAGGCACGGCCGATCTTCTCGAACTCGCGGATCTGCTGCGGCGTCCAGTGGAAGTCCTCCATGTCCAGGTCATCTCTCGGAGCCCGGTTGATGGACTCGAACATCACGGCCACCTCTTCGATGCTCTCCTCCGGGTAGTCGCCTTCCCACAGTCCGAGATCGAATCCTGATGCACGCTCCCGGGCTCCCTCCTGCCAGCGCCGGAGCAGATCTCTGTCGAGATCCTGTAGGTCGAGCTGGTTCTGGTGGCCTGCGAGGACCATCCGGGCGCCTATTCTCTCCATGAAGGCGGCGGCCGCCGCCTCGTACTCGCGCCGGCTCGCGCTCCTCGGGTCAAACGGCTCGATCCTCACCATACCAGGCATCCTCATCGACGCTGCGGCACTCCAGCGCATCCTATCCGATCGGCCTACCGCAACAGGACGATGATACCCCTGCGCAGCCCGATGAACCAGTAGCCGCGTTGAAAGGATCCGGGTCGGCGTCCAAGGAGGAGCGGGGAACAGGGATGGGGATCGTTGCGTTGAACCAGGAAATCGAGGACCAGCGAGGAGAGACGGTGGTTATCACGAAGCCGAGGACCCTCGTCTATAGGGCGCAGTGCTTTGGGGGGTGAGCGCACCGTGAGACAGAGCCGAAGGAAGTTTCTCAAGATCGCAGCGGCCGCGGGCGGAGCGCTGGCGCTCCGGGGGTTTCCCGAAGGGATGCTCGGCCTGGGCGCCGCCGAGGGCAGCGCCTTGGGCCCGGTTCCCCATCCCGGCAAGGTGGCACTGGTCAAGACCGGCCAGCACCGGGACGGCGTGCTCAGGGCCCTGCGCCTCTTCGGCATGCCGGATGTGCGCGGCAAGTCCGTCGTGGTGAAGCCCAACTTCAACAGCGCCGATCCGTTCCCGGCTTCCACCCACGATGAGACGCTGCGGACGCTGATCGAGAGATGCAAGGAAGGAGGGGCCCGCGAGATCACGATCGCCGACCGCAGCGGGATGGGGGATACCGCCCGCGTGATCCGCGACAAGGGCGTAGACACGCTCGGCCGCGAGATGGGCGTAGGGGTCGTGGCCCTCGAGCACCTGCCTGCCTCGGAGTGGCGCAACCGCTCCTTCCCCGGGTGGAACTGGCAGAAAGGCGTCATCTACCCTGTCCTGTTCGAACGCGCAGAGGTCATCATACAGACCTGCTGCTTGAAGACCCACGGCCACGGCGGGCACTTCACGATGTCGCTCAAGAACACGGTAGGCATGGTGGGCAGGCGCGACGCCGACGGCTACGACTACATGCGGGAACTGCACGGCTCGCCACTCCAGCGGACGCTGATAGCGGAGATCAACCAGCTCTACCAGCCCGCCGTGGTGGTCCTCGACGGCATTCAGGCGTTCATAGACGGGGGACCGGCGAGGGGCACACTTGCCAGGCCCGAGGTGGTGCTGGCAGGCACCGACAGGGTGGCACTGGACGCGGTCGGAGTGGCGCTGCTGCGCATGCACGGCGTGGTGGGCGCCACGGCCCAGGGCAGGATCTTCGATCAGGAGCAGATACGCCGGGCAGTTGCGCTGGGGTTGGGGGTCTCGACGCCCGGTGCCATCGAAATGACAACAGACAGTGAGGAAGGCCGCGCGGTCATCGCGGCGGTGAGGAGCGAGCTGTCCAAGGGGTAGAGGCGGATCGGCCAACTGGGAGCGCCTCACCGACCAGGAGGCCGATCCCCGAGGAGAGGTATTCCGGCTCCTGGAGGATTCCGAGGATCGCCAGGCACTCTCCGCCGACGGCATCGCGCCGCTGCTCGTGCCGGAGTTGGCCGTCCTCACCATTTGAAGAGTCTGGGGCCGGAAGCCGGGGTCTTCGTTCGCGTCGGTTCGACCAACCGCCGTGCCGATCCCGCATTGACTGATGAGCTCCGGCGTTCCGTTCGGAATGAGAGCTTCGACGAGCAACCGATGCCCGACCTCGACTCGGAAGCGATCGACTTCCGAGCCGCTTCCGAGTCGTTTGCCCCTGTCCGTGCGCTCAGGCGGGGAGACCTCGTGATACTGCGCGTCACCACCAGATACCAGGGGCGTATGGTTCCCACCGTCGGGGGGGTGCTGCTCTTCAGCAGGGACCGGGAGCGCTACTTCCCCGACGCGTGGATCCAGGCCAGGCGTTGAGGAAGCCATCCGGTTCATCCAAAGGAACACCGCCCGCCAGGCGGTGATCGGAGAGGTTCGCCGTGTGGACCGATGGGCGTTTCCGCCGGTGGCTGTTCGGGAGGCCATCGTCAACGCCGTCGTCCACGCCGACTATTCGCAACGGGGAGCGCCCATCCGTGTCTCGATTTTCGACGACCGCATCGAGATCGAAAACCCCGGCCTGCTGCCGTTTGGGCTCACGATCGCCGACATCAAGCAAGGCATCTCCAAGCTGCGCAACCGTGTGATAGGTAGGGTGTTTCACGAACTGGGACTGATCGAGCAGTGGGGGAGCGGCATCCAGCGGATGACCGGTGCCTGTGGGGACGCCGGGCTCGACCCGCCGCGGTTCGAGGAGATCGGAACCCACTTCAGGGTCACGCTGTCGGCCGTCCGCCGCAGGCCGCCCACGCTGGACGAACTGGACGAGCGAATCGTCGGAGCGCTCCGCAAGAGGGACGGCCTCGCTACCCACGAGATTGCGAGGGCAATCGGGCGCACTGAGCGTACCACTCGCTCCAGGCTTATCTCACTGATCGGTCGGGGCCTGATCGTTGAGGTGGGTACAGGACCCCACGATCCCAGGCGTCGGTACTTCCTGGCATCGGGCGACGGAGCATGATGCGGTACACGGGTAGGCAGAGGGAGTCTCCCCCACACCCTTGGCCGGGGGGAAGGCGTGTTTCCGCGAACCCCGAGGCCTCCGTCCAAAGGCCCTCGTCCTCGGCAGCGGCCCCAACGCGCTCGAGGTAGCCATTACCGAGTCTGACCGGCGGCCGGCCGCCGCCGTGTCAGGCGCGCTGGTGGCGAAGATCCGGGATCTCGGCCTGCAGCCCTTCCGCGCCCCCGAGCCTCTGCCGCCGATTGGGGAAGACGAGATCCACCTGGTCTGCTGGATGGGCGTGTACACCGCATGAGTATCGTGGAAGACCCGCGCGCCGCGCCGCCGCCGCAACCGTAGATCCTTTCGGCCGATAAGACCGGTAGATCGCCCGTGCGTCTGGAGAGCCGTGGCTGAGCCAGGGATTGACAAGGCATCCCCCAGAGAAGTAGTGTATAGACTGTTTATACCGTTATAATTGCTCTCTGGGAGGATCCGAGAAATGACCAGGGCCCTTCGGCAGATTACCACGGTCGGCAACAGCCTTGGAGTGACGCTGCCTCGCGATTTGCTCGAAGCCTATGGGCTAGAGAAGGGGGCTCTTGTGGAACTGCGCCCCACCCGAGAAGGGTTACTGATTCAACCGGCGAGGGTTGTTTCCGCGCTCTCCCCACAAGGCACCGAACTGACGAAGGGCATAGTACGGCGCTACCGGAAGGCCCTCGATGCTATGGCTAAGGGCCACCGCGCCGTGGGTGAACGGTAGCGCATGGAGCTTCCGCCGCTCACCGTCGCGGAAGCTGAGGCAATCCACGCCGCCGTCATGGAGGAATACGCGGTGGAGCCCGCTGACGAGTACACTCAGGCGGCAACCCTGCTTTGGGGAGTGATCCGAAGCCACCCCTTCGTTCAGGGTAACAAGCGTACGGCGTCTGTGCTCGCTTTCTTCTTCCTTGAGCGTGCTGGCTACCGTGTGGAGGCACGAGAACAGGCCGTTTTGGATCTAGTCAACGGTGTGAACGAGGGGAAGGTCACCGTCGAGGCCGCCGCGGCTTGGTTTCGCAGATACACGGTACCCCCCGCGGAATGACCGGCACCCCTGACATCCGAGCCTCTGCCGCCGCATGAGGTGTCCTTCGACCACCCCCCCGCACAATTCACAGGCCGCTGCCGATGCCTGGATTGCATGAGCCGCGAGAGGAACAGGAGCCTCCGGCTGAGGGTCCCGCTTGGGCAAGACAGAGGAGATCAGGATTGTCTTCCGCGGTCTCTCCGCCCGCGGGCGAGGTGCGCTCATCGTCGGCATCAGCCGCCGCGGCGTGCATGTAGCAGAGGTTGTTGACGTCAGGGCCAGCTTCGACCAGTCCCCACCGGCCCCGTATCTCGCCACGACGGCAGTGTTCTCCTGGCAGGAGTTCAGGGGGCGAGAGCGCTGCTACAGCGGTGACGACGGCTCGGGATGCCTGCGCCAGCGGATCGTGGCCGGGGCGATTTCGTTGATCGCTGCCCACGGAGGAGCCCACGCTTGGCTCACTTCCGCGCGCAATGTGAAGCTCTCATGAGTTGGGTAGCCGGTGTGTCGGAAGTGGAGGCCTACCTCCAGGCCTGCGGCTGGACCAGACGGCCTTCAGTGCTCGTTCACAGGCTCGCTGCCGAGACGGCAAAGCGGCTGGGCGTCTCGGCTGAACGAGTTCGCCAGCGAAGCGCTGGCGCTCACGGTGGGGGCGAGCGGCGCTGTTCCTGTTCTTGACGGGACGGTCAGGATGGGGAGCCGGAGCGCGGGACATTGACATATGTACACTTGAGCGTACACTATGAGCATAGGCCAGCAGTGGAGGTGCTCGTGTGGACAAGGTCATCGGGGTTGTGGCCGCTCGGAGCAACCTGAGGAAGATCCTGGAAGGCACATCCAGGGGCGCCCGGTACATCATTACCTCTCGGTCGCAGCCCAAGGCCGTGCTTGTGAGCGTGGAGGAACTCGAGACTCTTGAGGTCATGGCCGATCACGCGCTTCTGGACGAGATCCGGCAGGCGAAGGACGACATCAAGGCAGGACGCTATGTTCCTTATGAGGAGTACTTCGGGCAGGGGTGATGGTACGCGTCTTCGTCACTCGGCGCTTCCAACAGAGCTTCGAAGCGCTTGATCCCCCCATCCAGGCAAGAGTGCGCGCCGCGCTGGAAGGGATCCGACTGAATCCTCACCTCGGGAAGGCGCTCACCGGACCGCTGGCCGGGGAGTTCTCGCTCCGCGTTGGCGCCTACCGCATTGTCTACACATATCTGCCTGCCGAAGAGGCAGTCTGGCTGGAAACGGTCCGCCACCGCCGGGAGGCCTATCGAAGGCGCAGGCCCTGACAGCGGCGCCGATCAACCGATGTACCGCCGCTCGTTGTGCCACGCGAGGAACTCCGGCTTCGGTCGGGCTGCGAGACTGTCAGGCACCCATATCCGGCTGCCGTGCTTGGCGAGGTACTCCTCGCCGTTGTCGAATTCGGTCCGGAGTTTCTTGCTGACCTCCATGCGGTACTCGGGCGTCACGGTGACGTAGCCCCGATCGAATAGGATGTGGAGGTCGCTCCTGAGCAGGAGCCCGTTGTCCACCCGGTGCTCGCCACCCTCGGCATACGGACGGATGTGCGCCGCCTGGAGGACCGGCAGAGCCTTCTCGCCTGTCACCGCGCACTTCCGGCGGTAGGCGTCCGCGACCATTATCTTGAACGATCCCTGCCCGAGGCGAGGGAGAACCGCGACAGGCTCCCCGTAACGCTTGGCAGGCTGCGGGGTCTCGCCGACTGCCCCTTCCAGATGAAATGCCCGCATCCGCAGCCGTTCCTGGATATCCTGCCAGAGGGTTCTCCCCGGCTCGACGGTCAGGTCGTATGTCTTTCCGCGAACGATGTTGGCGTGCCAGGCAGGAACCGGGAGCCACTCCTCACGCGGGAAGAAGAACGGCTCCTGGAGCAAGATACAGCCGATCTCATAGTCCTCGTGCGGGGCCGAACGGATGCGGCGGTAGCGCTCGATTCGGGCGCGCATCTCCGGGAGGCTCTCGGCACCGTTGCTTATGTCAAACGCCTCCCATGCGAGGCTGACGCGCAGCCTGGTCCGGTGGGAGAAGACCCCTCCGCCCACGATGAAGTCATGGGGGCGGTGGAGCTTGAAGAGGAGCAACTCGCCGGGTCTGAGCGCGTGGAACCCTCCGCCCGGGCTCGGCTGCCAGAAGTTCACCTCGTCGAGGGCCCCGGCGCTCCGGAGATGCTCGAACCAGTTTCTGTCGGTGACGGCGACGTAGGCGTTCATGGCCGCTCGGCATCTGGCTTCTCGGCCAGCCGCGCCACTGCCTGCTCCACCCTGTCCATCTGTTCGACCAGCCGCCTGAGTTCTGCGCGCACCGCGCCGTGATCCCAGGCGACGCTATCCTGCCGCGTCCCCGCCGGGCGTTCCGGACCCACCTGTCTGTCCTGCCCGATGAAGTACGCCGCGATAGAGGCGGCCAGGGTTGAGACGAGCCCCACTCCGGCCAGCATCAGCACAACGGCGATGGCGCGGCCCCATGGGCCGACTGGAGCTATGTCGCCATATCCCACCGTCGTCGCCGTGACGATGGCCAGCCACATTCCATCCAAGACGCCGCCCTTGACCTTCTCAGGTTCGACCATGTGCAGGAGCACACCGCCGGCCAGGATCAGGAACACGTTTACCGCGGCGAGGTAGACGAGCCCCGGCCGTCCGATGGCCAGCCGCAGGGCTTTGAGGCCCCGCAACAGGACCACAGGAATCCGCAACAGCCGGAGCAGCCGGACGAGCCTGGCCAGGCGCAACAACCCCATGAGCGCCGGAAGCATCGGAAAGGACAGGACGACTATCGCGAGGCTGAGCCGGTTGGACCGAACATAGGTCCTGCGATCGCGCGACAGCGCCAGCCTGACGGAGTACTCGGCAAGGAAGACGGCCCAGACCGTCCAGTCTCCCACCACGATCAGGAGGCTCCGGGCGCCCCGTTCCGGGGCCACCGTAAGGGGAATGGTGACGAGGGCCGCCAGGACGACGGCGATCTCCAGGGCGCGATCCAGCCGGCTGCGCACGAGTCGGCAATTCGGCCCCTGGCCCCCTCTATACCTGCCCATACCGGCGGTTCGGGCTGCGGGTACGAATCCGAGAACCGCCGGGGCGCCGGCCTTGGCAATCGAGAGCTTCGGGCGCCGATAGAAAGACGGGGGAATCGTGGGGACCGGCGTCGTATAGGAAGAGGATAAGGTAGTACAGTAAGAGTATTGACAGTATATTTCCTGGACTGTACAGTGAGGCCGCGGATCGAGCGCACGTTCATAAGCCGCCGGATTCGGGAGAAGCTCCGAAGGCGGGGCATCGAGCCCTATCATGCCAACCAGGCCATTCGCAATCGAGAGGTGTTCCGCCGGGCCAGGTACGGCGCGTACCTCGTGCTGGGCCGCGACGAGACAGGCCGGTTGCTGCTGGTCGTCTTTCACCTGCGAGGAACGACCGCGCACATCGCAACCGCGCGACAGGTGACGTAATCAGATGGCCCGAGCGCTGAGGCGGTTGCTGCCGGAGTTCACCAGCGAGCGCGAGCTCGTGCGGTTCCTCGACGATCCGGCGGCCGATCTGTCCGCGTACAACCTCGAGGCGTTCGGGGAGCGGGCGGACGTCGAGGTTGATGACGCGTCTCTTCGCCTCCAGGAAGAGGCTGAGTACGGCCGTGGCGAGCCTCTGCGTCCCGTCACGATGAGGCTCGACAACGCCCTGGTACGCGCCTTGAAGCGGATTGCCCTCCGGAAGGGCCTCTCGTACCAGACGCTCGCCCGAATGTGGCTTCGGGAGCGGGCCATCGAGGAGCTTAGGGCCGCAACCCAAAGACCTCGCAAGCAGGAGACCTCGCGACTAAGTCGTACTCTGCACTTGTAAGTGTCTCAGCGGCATCGAACCTACCAACGGAAGGGGGGAACGTCGTTGCCAGCCAAGAAGCGCGCCAAGCCAGCTCGCAAGGCTCCCGTTAAGAAGAAGGCGGCGGCCAAGACCACTGCCCGCAAGAAGAAGCCCGCCAAGGCGAAGCCGGTACGCAAGCCCGTTCGCGCGGCCAAGAAGGCCCCGGCGAAGAAGCCGGTCAAGAAACCCGTCAAGAAGCCCGTCAAGGCCCGGGCGAAGCGGCCCGCTAAGAGGCGAGTGGTTCCGGTTGCACCGCCAGCCCCGGTCGCACCGCCGGCCCCGGTGGCGCCGCCGACTTTCTGGGGGACCCCGCCCGCATAGGTACAGGACCCGACCGGCTCAGACCCCTGCTTCCACCGCGGAGCAGGGGTCTTTTGTTGAGTGCCCTACCCCACCCTCGCCGTCCTAACCTCTGCCCCCAACACCACCCGGGCCGCGCCCGCGGCCGCCAGCGTCACCACCAGCAGCAACGACGTCAACGCGGCTGCCCCGCCCCATGATCCGTTCACGATGAGCGACATGATGGCGAAGGTCGCCACGACGTGTCCCGGAGAGACGAGGAAGACCACGATGCTCACGTTGACCACGGTACGGATGGACGAGACCGCGAACACGTCCACAATGGCCCCCCGCAGCAGCGGTAGGTAAATGTCCCGGACCACGTCCAGGCTTGTGGCACCCAGGTTGCTCGCCGCCTCCTCGATGGCCCGCTCGATCTGCCGGAGGGAGGCGGCAATCGTCTGGTAACCCAGCGGCAGGTGCCAGAAGGCCAGCGCCAGGGCCAGGATCCAGTAGGTGCCCACCAGCTCGAGCGGCGGCTGGTTGAACGCCAGAACATAGCCCACCCCGACGAAGACGCCCGGCAGCGCGCCCGGCAGCATCGCGACGAAGTCGAGAAGGCGCCGCACCGGGCTGTCCCTGGAGGCGAGGAAGGCCAACAACACCGCGAGGACGACCGTCATCGCCGCGCTTCCCGCCGCCAGCTTGAGGCTGTTCACCAGGGTGCCCACCCGGTCCAGCGAGAGGCGCCAGTGGTCCATTGTGATGGACCAGTCATATCCCCAGACCGCGACGAACGCTCCCAGCACAATGGTCAGGTACACGAGCACCACCAGCACCGAGGCGAACGCGCAGATCGCAAACACGGTCCACCGCAGCCCGGGCGGGATCCCTAGCGATTCCATGCGCCCGCCGCGTCCCGTTACCGTGACGTACTGCCTCCGTCCGATAATGTGGCGTTCGAGGAAGAAGAGCACGACCGTGGGGACAATGAGCATTGAGACAACCAGGGCCGCACCCCTGGCGTCACCCATCCCCTCCAGCCGGAACCAGGCCTCTGTTGCCAAGAGAGGGAACCCGCCGGCGATGATTACCGCGTTACCGAAGTCGGCCAGGACGGTAATTGCCACTACGAGAAGCGCACCGGTCAGGCCCGGCCTGGCCAGTCCCAGTGTGATGTCCCTCAGCACCCGCCGCGGATCCGCTCCAAGACTGGCGGCGGCCAACTCAAGGGTGGGGTTTATCCCCCTGAGCACGCCAGTGATGATAATCGCGGCGTAGGGAAAGAACGCCACGGTCTGGGCGAGCCAGAGTCCAGGCAGGCCGAAGATGTTCACGTTGAGCCCGAGCAGGGACCGTGTGATCAACCCCTGCTTGCCGAACAACAGGATGTAGGCAAGGGCCACCATGAAGGGAGGAGCGAACATCGGCAACTGGACGATCACGCGGAAGAACCTAGCGCCGGGGATGTCGCGCCGCGTCATCGCGAAGGCGAAGACCAGCCCGAGGGCCGTCGCCGACGTGCTCGACAGCACCATCATGAGAAGGCTGTTCCGCGCGGCCTGCATCCACCGCGCGCTATCCGGAATGGCTAGGTAGTCTTCCAGTGCTGGGAACACCAACACGCGGAAGGTCGGATACAGGACGAATGTGACAAGCAGCAGGCCGGCGGCGACGAACGCCGCCAGCAGGCCGGGATCGGCCGTCAGCCGTCGCATCCGGTTCGGTCTAGCGGCCTACGTCTCGGGTCCACCTCTCCCTGACGCGGCTCATGTTCGCGATGGCCCACTCGCGGTCGTACTTGACCAGCTTGATGCTGTCGAACGCCGGCATCCCGAGAGGGCTGGGGACATCGCCCCTGACCGGGTAGGTCAGGTGGAACTTCACGCCGATGTCCTGGGCCAGCCGCGAGTACAGGAAGTCCACGAACTCCCTGGCGCCTTCTGGGTTGGGGCCTCCCTTGATTATCGAGACCCCTCCGATCTCGAAGCCGGTGTCGGTCGGGAGCACGATGTCAATTGGCACACCTCGGTTGCGGGCGATGAGGCCTACGTGCGCCCAGTTCATCCCAAGTGTTGCTTCCCCACGCTCCACCAGTGTCATGGCCGCTGGAACCGTGGGCGCGTACTGCGATGTGTTGGCGTGGAGCGCCCGCAGATAGGCCCACCCGCGGTCCTCGCCGAGCCTAAAGAATTGGGTGGCAGCGAAGATGTACCCGGCGCCGGTCGTGACCGGGCTGGGCTGGACGAAATGCCCGCGGTATGCCGGCGCCAGCAGATCGTCCCAGGTCCTCGGCAGCGAGACCCCGGCCGCTCCCAGCGTCCGGTCAAACAGCGGGCGGTTGACGACGGCCGCGAGCACGCCCAGGTACCACCCGTTCCAGAACCCCTGCGGGTCCACGAGCTCCTTGCCGATGCCGGCCTGGGCTATCACCGGGGAGCGGTACTGCGCCAGGATGCCCTCGGTTGCCAGCGGCGCGTGGAAGTCTATCGAGCCGCCCACGAAGATGTCCGCGCGGGGTCGGGCTTTCTCGGCCACGATGCGCGCGGCCATGGTGCCGGCGGCGGCCACGGTCAACATCTCCACCGGGATGCCCGTCCGATCGGTGAACGCCTTGACGATCCGGCTGATCACGGTCTCGTCCATGGCAGCATAGATGACGATCCGGCGCGGCTGCGCCTGGGTGTGGACCGCGCCTGTAAGGGTCAGGGACAACAGGAGAACAACAACGGCAAGCGTCCTCACGAAATCTCCCTCCGCACTAGCAGTCTTGTACCGCCCTCTGGATTCCCCCACCGCCTTTATACGGGGCGCACGCGGGTCTTACCTTCCCCCCACTCAACCCCCGCAGCGTCTTCCCCGTCCACCTAGCGGGAACAACACTTCCCGGAGGAATGATGGATGCGCACCCACCACCTATCAAGCGTTCTCCTGATCACCGCGCTGCTGGCCGGACTCGCCAGCGCGAACGCGCGCGGCGCCGGTCCGGCAGCCGTTCCGGCCGAGTACGCCGACCTCTATCCGATGCTGGCAGCCAAGCTCCGCACGATTGATAGCCACATCACCTCACGGTGGCGCGGCGAGCGACACGATACCCTCTTCAGCGCCGAGCTGCTGGCGGCCAACAGCAACCAGGGCGAGACGCTGCTGCGCCCGCAGGCGTGGCAGGTGGTCATGCTCAACCTCGATCGGCTGCAACTGGTGGGCGTCCGCGGGGTCAAGGTGGCGATCAAGTACCCTATTTTGGTGCCGGGTTTCCCGCGCTCGGCCGAGTACCTTGAGTTCTTCAAGCGGCTGTCCGCCGAACTGAAGAGGCGGAACGTGAAGTTCCTGGCGCAGATGACGCCCGGATTCCGCGAGCCGGCATTCAGCTCCCTGCCTGTGGCCGGCCACTACACCGGGCTCACGCTCGAGCGCTACATGCGCGAGACGCGGCAGATGGCCGAGGTGATCATCCGCGAGATCAAGCCTGACTACCTGACCATCGTAAACGAGCCGCACACGGCGCAGGAGAACACCGGCCTGCCGTTCACCGTGGGAAACTTCACCGGGGTCGTGCAGCATGTCCTGAACGGTCTGGACCGCGCGGGCGTCCAAGTCGGCGCGGGCACCGGGACATGGGACGATCTGGCCTACGCGCAGAGTCTGGCCCGGACCACGCTCGACTACCTCGACATGCACATCTACCCGATCAACCAGGACTACGTGGTTGACAAGGCGATCAGGTTCGCGGACATCGCCCGTCGGGCCAACAAGAAGTTGGTGCTCGGCGAGGCGTGGCTGTACAAGACCCGCGACCACGAACTGCGCGGCCAGGCGGTCGCCGCCGCCCCGGCGCTCTTTGCGCGCGACGTCTTCAGCTTCTGGGAGCCGCTCGACGTGGAGTTCATCGCGATAGTGGGAAAGCTCTCGCACTTTCTCAACATTGACTTCACGTCGTTCTTCTGGTCGCGACACTTCTACGGTTATGTCGATTACGGGGAGAGTACCAGGGGACTGCGGCCGGCCGAGTTGTTCAGGCAGGCCAACCTGGCCGCGGCGCGCAACATGATGGCCGACCCGCCGCAGCCCACGCGTACCGGGATGGCGTTCCAGCGGCTGGTCAGATAGCGATCGCGACGCCGGCGGCCGGCTCCACCACCTGCACCTCCGGCACGAGTTCCCGCCACAACCCCGGCACCTCGGTGTGAACCGGCACCAGGATCTCCGGCCGCAGCCGCCTGACCATCCGCACCAGGTCGGCCTGACCGGCGTGTCCGGAGGCGTGGCTGCGCAGACGGCCGCGCACGCCCAGCAGGTCCAGCCAGTTGTCCAGGCGTCGCTCGTCCTGGGCCTGCTCCTCGCTGTGCGCCTCGCTGGCAGAGTGGATGAACAGCGCGTCGTCCCCAGCGCCCGGGCCAGCGCCCAGGCCAGCGCCCAAACCCTGATCACCGCCCACGCCCAGGTCAATCAGGTTGTGGACATCCCAGAAGGATAGCGCCAGCATTAGACTTGAGCGCGCCGGCCGCAGCTCGTCCGCGGTCCCCACGGTGGGCCACCTCAGCACCTGGCGTTCCCACATCGGATAGTCCTGATCCCGGTAGGTGCCGCTGCCTTTGCGCTCCTTGAGGATCAGGATCGGCTCCATCTTCGGGTCGGGCACCAGTGGATGCCGGCCGTGCAGGTGCTCCAGCAGGAACGCGTCCTGGGGAAGGACGACAAGGGAGCGGCCGGTCTCCCTGGCGATGCCCAGGAAGGTGGACAGGCGGTAGAGGTCGCGCGGCGCGAAGTCGGCTATCACCGGCCCTGCGCAGCCGCGCACCGCCTCCAGGCACTCCGCGAAGACGTCCTCCTCGGTCCGGCGCTCGGTGGCGTCCAGGCGCGTGCCCTCGGTGATCAGCATCCAGACGCCCTCGGCCGCCGCGGACTCCAGCATGGCTTCGCTGAGGTGCGCCTCAGGTCCGTGGAAGCGCAGGTCGCCGGTGTAGAGGATGTTTCCCCGCGAGGTACGCACCAGAAAGGCCATGCAGCCGAGCATCGAGTGGTCCACCGGCAGGGCGCGGCAGGAGAGCACTCCGGTCGTGAACTCGGCCTCGACGGTTTCAAAGCGACGCGGCACGACATCGTCGTAGGGTGGGAGGGCCGGCCTGGGAAGGAAGTTGAGGATTTCTGTCTCGAAGTCGCGCGACCGGCTGAGGGCCATGGCCTCGAGGGTGGCGTGGCACAACGGGGAGCAGTACACCGGGATCCGTTCGTCCAGGAAGCCGACGTGGCCGGCGTGATCGAGGTGGGCGTGGGAGATCAGGACCGCCTGCGCCGCGGGCGCGCCGTGGACCGGTAGCTCCGTGTGCTGCGCCATCTCCAGCAGGTCGCGCCGGTAGAGACCGGGGACGGCCGGCAGCACGCCGGTGACAAGCAGGTCGGTTAGGCCAGCAGCGGTGCGCGGTTTGAGGTACTCCTCGAAGAACTGTCCCCGGCGGGTGTAGCTGATGCCGAAGTCGAGGAGGAGGCCGGAGTCCTCATCCTCCAGCAGGATCTTGTTGCCGCCGATCTCGCCGGCGCCTCCGAGGACGGTGAGGCGCAGCATGGGACCGACTACCCGCGCGCCCGGCGTCGCATCGTACCGTCTACATGCCCCCGCCTGCCAGGCGGCGGGCCAGCGCGAGCAGGATCCGCAGGTCGTCCTCGCTCAGGTACTCGAGCACGGCCAGCAGGGCTCGGAGCGACCCGGTCTCGGGCGATGGGGCCTGGTGGGCGCCAATCGCCGGCTCGATGTTGAAGCGGCTGAAAGCCCGCTCCCGGCGGGTATTAGGGGTCTCCATGCGCGGTGATGCGACGCGATAGGCCGCGATCTGCGGCTGGTCCGGCTCGTCGGGCGACTGGTCCGACTCCCCGGGCGGCTCGTCGATCTGCGCCATGATCGGCGTCTCGTCCGGCGTCTCCGGCAGGGCCTCGGACATGACCTCGATGTAGGCGAGCATCTCGCTGGGAGACCGGCCGAGCGCCTCCGCCACACTTGCCAGCACGTCGGTTGACGGCCGCTTGTAGCCGCGCTCCACCTCATAGAGATACGAAGGCGAAACACCCGACTCAGTGGCCAGGGCGTCTCTGGTCATCCCGCGTTCCCTCCGCAGCCGCCGGATCGCCCTGCCATAGTTAAGATATGCCCTGGCGCGCCCGGCCCCCATGGTTCGATCGGATCTTTCACTCCTGCCGGACCTCTCACCCCTGCCGGTCATCTGGCCACCCCGCTACCATACTCGCTATAGACTTGACAAACTCCACTATAGCATATATACTGGGCTAAAGCGAATATTGGAGGCTGCGCAAATGAATGATTCCCAGGCGCCTGTCACCACTCTCATGGCTCTCTTCGCAGAAGGAGCGATTCGCTATGGCGAGCCGAACTCCTTCTCGGGCCTGACCCTGTTCCCGCTGTTCACGGACTGCCGGGCTCGCTTCGAGTATCTCCTGCTTGCTCAGGCAGTCGAGTCAGGAGTCGCCGTGATCGAGGAGATCGGTGGTGGGACGGTACCCGGACTGCGCATCCACAACCAGGGCGAGAAGCCGGTCCTGCTGCTGGATGGCGAGCACCTGGTCGGCGTCAAGCAGAACCGCGTCCTCAATGCCACGATCCTGGTGCCGGAGAAGACCGCGCTCGACATCCCGGTGTCCTGCGTCGAGGCCGGCAGGTGGGGCGCCCCGCGCTCAACGGCGATGCCCACGAGCCCGGCGCTGTTCTTCAGCACCCGCGCGGTCAATGTCCAGGCGGTGGCGGACTCGGTCCGCCGCCACGGGACGTACGAGGCCGATCAGTCGGCCGTCTGGGAGGGTGTGGACGAGACGCTGCGCGCGGTGGGAGCCGCATCGCCGACGTCGGCCATGCACGCTGCCTACGAGCACAGGGCGGACGACATCGAGGAATACCTGAAGCGGCTCCCGAGACAACAGGGACAGACCGGCGTGGTCGCCGCGGTGGGCGGCCGCGTCGTGTGCGCGGACCTCTTCGACCGGCCGGAGACCCTCGATGGCCTCTGGGATCGGCTCATCCCGTCGTATGCCGTCGAGGCGCTGGCGAAGGGTGATGGCGGAGCGACAGGCGATGGCGGCGCGCAGAGCGCGTCGGGGGAGGCCGAGACATTCCTGAGTTCCGCCCGGAGCGCCACGGTCACGGCGCACGGCGCAGTTGGCCGCGGCACCGACCTGCGGATCACCGGAGGCGGCGTGGTGGGCGCGGCGCTGGAGGTCGAGGGCGCCGTCCTGCACCTCTCGCTGTTTCGGATCAAGGATCGCGGTCAGAACGGGCGATCGCGCGCCGCGGGGTTCGCTCCGATGGGCGAGCGGAGACGGCGGAAGACCTAACAGGAGCCTCGGTCTGCTTGGGCACTTGACCCGATGAAGCTGACACTCTGGCCTAACGCGGACAGCATACCACCGCCGACCCTCAACGGTCGGCGAAAGGGGAGAAGGAACATGAAACAAGGCTACACGCACATCGCTGTGATTCTGGATCGCTCTGGTTCGATGGAATCCATTCGAGACGATACGATCGGCGGCTTCAACGCCTTTCTGAAGAAGCAGAAGGCAGAACCCGGGAAGGCAACCCTGACGCTCGTTCAGTTCGATACCCAAGACCCGTACGAGGTGATTCACCGGTTTGCGCCAATCAAAGATGTTCCCGAGCTGAACCGCAAAACGTATGTGCCTCGTGCGTCAACGCCATTGCTTGATGCCCTTGGTCGGGGGATCAATGACCTTGAGATGAGCCTTGGCAAACTCAAGAAGGAAGACCGTCCATCGCAGGTTGTCGTAGTCGTCGTCACGGATGGTGAGGAGAACTCAAGCCGGGAGTTCCGCAAGGACCAGATTGAAGAGATGATCAAGGAGAAGGCCGAGAAGGACTCGTGGCAGTTCGTTTTCTTGAGTGCTGACCTTGCCGCTATAGGCGACGCAATGGCTGTCGGCATTCCCGCAGACGCGGTGTTGGTGTTCGAGAAGAGCGGCAGAGGCAGTACGAGCGCATGGGCTTCCCTATCCAAGCAGACATCCGAATACCGGTCATCTCGAAAAAGGAAGTTCGGATTTGAGCAGGAAGACCGAAAGCATCCCGACGATCCACAGAAGAAGGCATGAGGCCGAACCAAGGCGTGCAGGCGACGCGGTGCCCGCGCACGGCGCGGCGCTAGGTGCGCTTCAACGGGCAAGCGTAGGGGTTTGACACGCGAGCGCGCTGAATGGTAGTATGACTCCGGTATGAAAAAGGTAGCCATCAGTCTTCCGGATGCTCAGGCGGACGCCGTCGAGCGCATACGTCGCCGGCTGCGGATTCCGCGCAGCCAGGTTATCCAACGGGCCATTGCCGTGTACCTGGCGGCGGAAGGACATCACCGGGCGGTCCGCGCGTACGAGGAGGGCTATCGCCGGTGGCCCGAGGGCACCGAGGCCGAAGCCCTGGCCCAGGCCACCACGGGCGCGTTGGAGCAGGAGGAGTGGTCGTGAGGCGGGGCGAGATCTGGTGGGTGCGGTTCCCAAGCCCCATCGGCCTCCGCCCCGCCGTGCTGGTCTCTCGGAATCAGGCCTACCGAGTACGCACCGCCGTGACCGTGGTCCCCCTGACGCGAACGATCCGACGGATTCCCGTTGAGGTTGCGCTGGGTCCGGAGGATGGGATTCCCCAGCGGAGCGTGGCCAACGCCGACACCGTCGCGACGGTCCCCAAAACATCGCTGGTGGAGTACCTGACAACACTCTCACCGGCCAAGCTCCAGGCGCTCGACCAGGCCTTGAAGTTCGCCATGGATCTCCCGTAGAGGTCGCATGCCCAGCCGCGCCGTTGTCGTCGGAGCCGGCGCCATCGGCGCCGCCTGCGCGCACTTCTTAGCCCGATCCGGCTGGGGGGTCACGCTGGTGGATCGCGATGAGATCGGCCGCGGCTGCTCCTACGCCAACGCCTGCCTGATCGTTCCCAGCCACTCCCACCCGATTCCAGAGCCCGGAGCAATCCGCCGGGCCGCTCGCTGGATGCTCAGGCCGGACAGCCCGTTCTACGTGCGCCCTCGCCTCGATCCAGGGCTGCTCGACTGGTTGTGGAGGTTCCGACGTGCATGTAGCCCCGAGGCAGCGGAGCGCGGGTTCCGTTCGCTGCTCGATCTCAGCCGGGCCGGCCTGGCGCTCTTCGAAGAGATGACGCGCGAGGCAGGCCCGGCTTTCTTCTATAAGCGTCAGGGTCTGCTGCACGTCTATCTCACGGACGCGGGCTTCCGCGAAGCCCATCACGAGCACGTCGCGCTACGGGAGGCCGGGTTCAACGCCCGGCTCCTCGACCGGGCAGAGGCGCTGGAGTTTGAGCCCGCGCTCAGCCCGCGCATCCGCGGCGGGCTGTTCATCGAGGGCGAGGCGCACGGCGACTGTTACGCCTACACCCTGGGTCTGGCGGGCCGACTGGAGGCGAGTGGGGCTCGACTGATCACCGGACGCGGCGTTTCGCGGATCACGGTGGCGGGAGGCAGGGCGCGTGGTGTGCTGCTTGAGCCGCAGGGTGAAGAGATCCCCGCGGACCTGGTGGTGCTTGCCGCCGGCGCATGGACGCCTGCACTGGCCGCGCCGCTCGGGCTGCGCATCCCGCTTCAGCCGGCCAAGGGCTACAGTGCGACCATCCCAGGATATCCAGGCGCACCCCGTGTGCCGCTCCTCTCGATGGAACGGCGCGTGGTTGTCACGCCGCTGGGCGATCGGCTCCGATTCGGCGGCACACTTGAGCTGGCCGGTCTCACACCCGGCATCAACCCGGTTCGGTACAGGGCCGTGGTGAGCGCCGCTCACGAGTTGCTGGCGAGTCCGCCGCCTGTGGATCAGGCCGAGGCCTGGTACGGCTTCCGGCCCGTCACTCCTGACGGACTGCCGGTTATAGGATGGGCGCCGGGGATCGAGGGACTCATCGTCGCCTCCGGGCACGCGATGCTGGGCTTCACGCAGGCGCCGATTACGGGGAAGCTGGTGGCTGAACTGGCGGATGGGCGGCCGCCGTCGGTGCCGCTGGAGCCCTTCCGCCCCGACCGCTTCTAGGCTACGGCTACGGCGTGGGCCGCCTCCACCGCGGCGCGGAGGTTCTCCGGTGGCGTGTTTGCGCCCAGGTTGCAGAGATACAGAGCAAACCGCCCGCCCCGCGCCCCCACCTCTGCGTAGCGTCGCACGCGCTCGGCGACGGCCGCCGGCCGCTCCTGGGCCAGAAAGCCGGCGCCGACGCCCAGGATCAGCGGCACGTCGTGAAGGTCGGCGTAGGTCTTGTAGAAGCCGGGACCCAGCGCTTCTACGTCTGGATCCTGTCCCAGAAGAGGGCCCGGACCGACAAGAAGCTTGAGGTCCAGCATCTCCTCGGGCCGCTTCAGATAGCGCTCTCCGGCCCAATTCGCCACGGCGACTCCCGGACCGGACAACTCGCGGAGCCGGAGAATCGAGGGGACCACCCACTCCCGGAGCAAGGTCAGGTTGACGATGGGCGGGGAAGCGGTGGCATCCACGCCCGAGATCTTTGTGCTGTGTGGAAAATGGCGCTGCAGGTAGACGATCCACGGCGCCAGCACCTCCTCCGAGATCCGGGCGAGGAGGTCTCGAGCGAACTCGGGGTCCGTGTACATGTCCAGGAGAAACTGCTCGATGCCGCGCAGGTTCGTGGCCAGCGTGAAGGGGGCGCAGAAGCTCAGCCCCGGCTCGATCCCCGCGAGTCTCCTGAAATGAGCGTACATCTCCAGAACGCGCTGACAGGCCGGTTGCGAATCGAAGTCGGGCGTCCGGATGCGCGAGAGGTCGGCTCGGTCGCGGATCAGGGGCGCGGTCCGGTCGATGTCCGGCATCCCGTCCTCGCTCCACTGGATACCTTGCCCCAGCGCCTCGGCCTCGATGTTGTAGACGTCGTAGGTAATGGCCGGGACGTCCAGACCGAATCGCGCCTGGGTATCCAGCGTGGCCGACACCAGGAGTTCGGGCCGCCTGAAGAACTCTCGGCGGGGAATGCCGCACTGCTCGGCAACGAACTCGTGCATCTGGGCATACACGGGCACCCACCGGGCCGTGCCGCGCATGGCATCCGCCATCAGGGCGACGCCCTCCTGGAACACGGAGTAGTCCGCCTCGCGCGACTCAGACACGCTGGGTGCCGCCGAAGAATGCATCCGGGAGCGCAGGCGCCATGAAGGCACTCATTGATTTTCCGCCTCCTCAATCCGCTCGAGCGTTTCGTACAGTGCCTCCAATTTGCGCTCCGCTTCCTCGTACCGCAGCCGCATCGCCTTGGCCCGAGCCGGGTCGCGGTAGAGGTCGGGATCACCCAGCCACCCCGCGGCCTCGTCCCGCTCACGCTCCGCGGCCGCGATCTGAGCGGCCACCTCGTCGAAGGTCGGCGCAGCCGGCGGCGTACCTGCCGCGCCCTTGCGCGTGGCCTTCCCGGCGCGCGGCTCCGACCTCTGCGCCCGCTGTGCTGCCTCCCTTGTACGGCGCTCGCGCATCTCGCGATAGGTGCCGGCGAAGTCGGCGATGCCGCGGTCCTCGACCGTGAGAATGCGCGTCGCAAGCCGCTCCAACAGATAGCGGTCGTGTGTGGCCACGATCATCGTGCCGGGAAACTCGCGCAGCGCCGCCTCCAGCGCCTCGCGCGCCGGGATGTCCAGATGGTTGGTGGGCTCATCCAGCAGCAGCAGGTTGGGCTCGTCCAGCAGCAACTTCGCCAGACTCAGGCGCTGGCGCTCGCCGCCGGAGAGCATCCCCACGCGCTTGAAGACCTCCTCGCCGCTGAAGAGAAAGCGGCCCAGGTAGGCGCGCACCTGCTCAGGACTGAGCGGCCGGTCGGAGAGGATCTCGTCGAGCACGCTGTTGGCGGGATCGAGCGCCAGGGTGGACTCCTGGGCGAAGTAGCGGGGCCGCACGCCGGTCCCAAGCGTGACGATACCCGATGTGGGGGTCTCCAGGCCCGCGATCAGGCGCAGCAGCGTGGACTTGCCGGCGCCGTTGGGTCCCAGCATGCCGACGCGCTCGCCGCGGTAGATCTCGAGACTCACCTCGCTGAGCACCTCAATGCCTGCGGCACCGGGGCTGCCCGCGCCGGCGGCGGGTGCGCCCGCCCCGCCGGCCGCCGCCGCATCCGCCGTGGGATCCTCGAACCGCTTGGTCACCTTCTTGAGCCGTGCCACAATCTTCCCCGACGCGGGCGCAGAGGTAGCCCTCACCCGGAGCCCGCGCCGCTCCCGCGGTGCCTCGATCATCTCGGCTTCCACGCGGGCAAGCATCTTCTCGCGGCTCTTGGCCTGCGCGGCGCGCTGTCCAGCCTTGTAGCGGCGGATGTAGTCCTCGAGCTTCGCGATCTCCTCCTGCTGCCGGACCCAAGCCTCCTGCTGCAGACGAATCCGTTCGGCCTTCAATCTCGCGTAGGCGGAGTAGGCGCCGGGATAGGAGGTTACCCGACTGTCTTCAAGTTCGAGAGTGCGCGAGGTCACGGCGTCGAGCAGGGCTCGGTCGTGGCTCACCACGATGCACGCGCCTGGGAACGACTTGAGGTAGTCCTCCAGCCACTCGGTCGCGGCCAGGTCGAGGTGGTTCGTCGGCTCGTCGAGCAGCAGCAGATCGGGCTCGCCCAGCAGCGCGCGCGCCAGCTCCGCGCGGACGCGCCACCCGCCGCTCAGCACGCCGAGCGGCCGCGCAATGTCCGGTTCGCGGAAGCCCAGTCCCGAGAGGACCATCCAGGCGCGGGTCTCCAGCGTGAACCCGCCCGCATGCTCGAAGTGATCGCGCACGCGGGCGTACTCTTCCATGACCGCGTTGAGCCGGTTGGTATCGCCGTGCACCTCGGGCGCGGCCATCAGGTGCTCCAGGTCGAGGGCGCGCGCTTCAAGCGCGCGGACGTCTGCCGCGCCTTCCAGCACGTGCGCGAGAACCGCGCTCTCCGACGGTCCCACAGGGGTCTGCGGGAGGTAAGCCACCCGCGCCCATCCGGCCAGGCCGATCCGCCCCTCATCGGGTTGATCCAGCCCTGCCAGCAGGCGCAGCAAGGTAGTCTTGCCGGTGCCGTTGCGGCCGATCAGCGCGGCGCGCTCGCGGGCCTCCAATGAGAAGGTGACACCCCGGAGGATCTCCAGGTCGGCGTACGATTTGGAAACGTCGTTGACCGCAAGAAGTGGCATGGGATCAGGCGCGGGCCCCGGCGCCGCAGGATTCCCGCACGACCAGTTGCGGCTGGAGGACAATGGTCTCCGGTGGGCCGCTACGCGGTGCGGCCAGCCGCCGTAGGAGCAACTGCGCCGCGGCAGTGCCCAGGGCGTAGCCGGGCTGGGCGACCGCGGTCAGCGGGGGCGTCAGCACCGGCGCCCAGTACATGTCGTCAAATCCCACGACTGCCATCTCCTGGGGGATAGTGACGCCCTCTTCTTTCAGCCGGAGCAGTGTGCCGATGGTCATCAGGTTGTTTGACACGAACAGGGCGGTGGGGCGCCGGCGGACCCGCAGGAGTTCCCCGGCAAGATCATACCCACTCCGTTCCTTGAAGGTCCCCTCCAGTATACATCGCGCGTCAGGCTTGATCCCCGCGCGCCGCAGCGTATCGAGGAACGCTTCGAGACGCTCGGATCCGGTGTAGAGGCGCCGGGGTCCGCTGATGATGCCTATGCGCCGGTGGCCGAGGCGGATTAGGTGCTCGACCGCCGCGCGCACGCCTGCCCGGTTGTCAATCAGGACCGCGTCGGTCTTGAGGCCGTTCAGGCGCCGGTCCACCTGGACGGTCGGAATGCCACTTGCCAGCAGTCCCCTCAGTAGGTCGGCAGGTCCGCCGGAAGGAGAAATGATGAGCCCGTCCACGCGCTTCTGCCGGATCGTTCCGAGGTACATTGCCTCCTTGATCGGATCCTCATCGGCGTTGCACAGGATGATGGCGTAGCCCTGTGCCAGCACCACGTCCTCGACGCCGCGGACCACGGCGGCAAAGAACGGGTTAGCGTTGTCCGAGACGATCACCGCCAGGGTATTGGTGCGGCCCTTGATCATGCTGCGGGCAATGGCGTTGGGATGGTAGTCCAGGTCGCGGGCGGCCCGCGCAACCTTCTCTCTCGCGTGGACGCTCACGTAGCCGTAGCCGCCCAATGCGCGGGCGGCGGTCGCCATGGATACCCCGGCACGCCGGGCCACATCTCGTACGGTCGCCATGCAGGAATCCTACCCGTCCCCCGGCGAAATAAACCAGGGCAATGTGATAACGCTCTCAGAAGTTCCATCACAGGGCCCGTTTCTCCTTTCGCGGGTCCTGCGCACGGAAGGAGGCAGGGCATGCGTACCCCCAAGGTCGGCATCCTGACGTTCTCCGACGGCCGGCGCCACGTGCACTCGGAGCTGCTGCCGATGACCCGCGAGTTCGAAGGCCGCCTGACACGGCGGCTGCGCGAGGCCGGCTGGGAGGTGGTCACCGGTCGCGATATCATCTGGACCACCGACCTGGCGAAGAGCGAGGCGCAGTACCTGGCCGCCGAGCGCGTGGACGCCACGATCTTCAACTTCGCCATCTGGAGCTTCCCACACCTGGCGGCGATCGCCAGCCAGTTCGCGCCCGGACCGTTCCTGATGTTCAGCAACGTCAACCCGCGGTATCCGGGCCTTGTGAGCATGCTGGCCAGCGCGGGCGCGCTGGACCAGGTGGGCGTGTTCTGCGGACGCGTCTCGGGCGATGTGGGCGACGATGCGGTCTTTGCTCGCGCGCTGCAGTTCCTGCGCGCGGCCGCGGCCACCAACCGGCTGCGCGGCGAGACCTACGGGCTGATCGGCGGCCGCTCCATGGGCATGTACACTGCGCAGAGCCCGCTGGACCAGTGGCAGCGGCAGTTCGGCATTGACGTCGAGCACATTGACCAGTTCGAGATCGTCCGCCGTTCCGAGCTGGTGCCGGCGGACCGCGTCGAGGCCGGATTCCGATGGCTCGAGAAGCACGTGGGACAGATCCACTACGACGGGAAGAAGCTGACGCCCGAGTTGCTGAAGCGCCAGATCCGCTCCTACCACGCGGTGCGCGACCTGGTGGACGAATGGCGCCTGGACTTCTGCGGCATCAAGGGCCAGCCCGAGATGACCGACCACTTCGCAACGATGGACCTGGCTGAGGCGTTCCTGAACGACCCTTACGACTGGGAAGGACCCCACGATCCCATCGTCTGCGCGACCGAGGCCGACATGGACGGCGCGCTCACGATGGAGTTGTTCAAGCACATCGCCGGCACGCCGGTGCTGTTCGCGGACGTGCGCCACTACGACGCCGCGGACAACGTGTGGGACCTGTGCAACTCCGGGCAGCACGCCACCTACTTTGCGGCCCGGTCGTTCGATCCGGCGGTGAACCTGCCCAAGGTGCGCTTCTACCCGGAGATCATCTACTTCCCGGCCGGCGGCGCGTCGGTGGCGCACATCGCGGCTCCGGGTCAGGTGACGCTGGCCCGCCTGGCCCGACGCCAGGGACGCTACTGGATGGCGATCGTTCCCGCTGAGTTCGTCGAGTTCCCGGAGGAAGTGGCCTGGGCGAAGGCGGCCGCGACCACGCCGGAGTGGCCGCACGCCTTTGCGCGGTTCCGGGTGGGCGCCGACGAGTTTCTGTCCGAGTACGACAGCAACCACATCCACGGGGTGTACGGGGACTACGTCCAGGAACTGGTGTGGATAAGCAAGATACTGGGGATGGACTGCCGGGTGTTCGCGTAGGCCGCGGTGGCAGGGCTCAAGGTGGGCGGGCGCATGGACCGGTACACCATCGGCATTGACTTCGGAACCGAGTCGGCGCGCGCGGTGCTGGTCGGCACCTCCGACGGCCGCCTGGCGGCCACCGCCACATTCGCGTATCCCCATGGTGTGATAGACCGCGCGCTGCCCGACGGTAGTGGGCGCGTCGGCGGCGAACAGCCCGCCGGCGCGCCGAATGGTAGCGAACGGCTGCCGCCTGACTGGGCTTTGCAGCATCCCGGCGACTGGGTGCTGGCGCTGGAAACTCTCCTGCGCGCGATGGCCGCCGCCGCGCCCCCTGATGCGATCGCCGGAATCGGCATTGACTTCACCTCGTGCACCGTGCTGCCTGCGGCCGCGGACGGGACGCCCCTGTGCCTGCTGGAAGAGTACCGGCGCGAGCCTCACGCCTGGCCCAAGTTGTGGAAGCATCACGCGGCGCAGCCCTATGCCGACCGCATCAACGCCGCCGCCGGATCGCCTGGGGGCGAGTTCCTGCGTCTCTACGGCGGCAAGACCTCTTCTGAGTGGTCCTGGGCGAAGGGGTGGCAGTTCCTGGCCGAGGCCCCCCACCTGGCTCCGGTGGCGGAACGCTGGATCGAGGGCGGCGACTGGATCGTCTGGCAGCTCGTCGGACGCGAGGTGCGCAGCGCCTGCCAGGCCGGATACAAGGCACACTGGCAGAAGGACGCGGGCTATCCAGCGGTTGCGTTCTGGGCATCACTCGATCCTGCTCTCCCCACTCTGCTCGGCAGACTGGGCGATCCGCTTCCCGTGGCAACACCTGCCGGCGGCCTGCTCCCGGAGTGGGCCGCACGCACAGGGCTGCGCGCTGGCACGCCGGTGGCCGTGGCCGTGATTGACGCGCACGCGGCGCTTCCGGCCGTGGGCGTCAGCGGGCCCGGGCAGTTGGTCGTCATAATGGGGACCTCCACCTGTCACCTGCTGGTGGACGCGCGCCGTCAGCCGGTGCAGGGGATCTCCGGCGTTGTAGAAGACGGGATACTCCCCGGCCTGTTCGGATACGAGGCAGGCCAGGCGTCGTTCGGCGACATCTTTGGATGGTACGTGCGCACTCATGCCGCCGGAGCAGAGGGCGAGGCCGCGGCGTTCGCGCATCTGGAGCGCGAGGCGGCGCGCCTGGAGGCAGGGGCGACGGGTCTGCTGGCGCTGGACTGGTGGAACGGCTGCCGGACCCCGCTGGTGGACGCCGACCTTTCCGGCCTGATCGTCGGGCTCACTATCGCCACCGAGCCCCACGAGATCTACCGCGCGCTGCTCGAGGCCGCGGTCTTCGGCACCCGCAGGGTTATTGACACCTTCGAGGCGGGCGGCGTGGCGGTGGGCGAGGTGCACGCGTGCGGCGGACTGGCCGAACGCAGCCCGCTGTTGCTGCAGATTACCGCCGATGTCACCGGCCGCGACGTGCTGGCGGCGAAGGTGCCGCACGCGTCCGCGGTCGGCGCGGCCATCTACGCGGCGGCCGCGGCAGGAACGGCGCACGGCGGGCATGAGGGCATGACCGAGGCGATCCGGCGGATGGGCAGCACCGACCGTGCCTGCTACCGGCCGCGCCCGGAGGCGCAACGGATCTACGATGACATCTATCGCGACTACCTAGATCTTGCCCGGCATTTCGGCGAGGGCGGCACGGAGGTGATGAAGCGGCTGCGTCGCCTGCGAGGATGATACGATGTTCTCGGGGACGCTCGTACAGTGTACGTGATTGAACGATCGCAGGAGGTGAAAAGATGGGGTTGAGAGAGGATCTCGAACACCGCATGTCGGTTAGCCGGCGCACGTTCCTCAAGACGACCGCCGCGGCCGCCGCAGTGGCCGCCGTGGGAGCAACACGGATCCCATCCGTCATGGCCCAGGAGCGGGTCACGACACTCGACTACTACACGTTGTTCCACAGCGGCGACGCCGCCGCCATGGAACGTATAGTCCGGCTCTTCAACACCGAGAACCGCGCGGTCAGGCTGAACCTGCTGCAGGGGCAGTGGGCCGAGTACTACGCGCAGCTCTTCGCGGCCGTGGGCTCGGGCAACGCTCCGCACATCGGCATCTGCCACAGCAGCCGCGTCATGGACGTCTACCGCGCGCTGACCCCGCTGGAGGAGTCGCGTGCCGGCAACCTGCTCGACGCGGCCGGCATTCGGGCGCCGCAGTACACGAAGAGCGTCTGGGACGCGGGCGTCTTTGACGGCAAGCGTTACCTGGTGCCCCTCGACACGCACATGTTTGGGATGTGGTACAACAAGGACCTCTTCCGCCGGGCCGGGCTCGACCCGGACAAGCCGCCGGAATCGCGCGAGGACTTCGAGCGGGCGGCCGATGCGATCAAGGCCCGCACCGGGCAGTTCGCGTTCCATCCCGCGGAAGATGCGCTCCCGCGCAAGCTCCGCCGCGCCTGGGAGTATCTGTTCTGGGGGCAGGACGGCTCCCTGCTCACGCCCGACGGCAAGCGGGCGGCGTTCAACGACGAGAGGGGCATGCGGGCGCTGGACTATCTGGTCGGCATGATCCACCGCAAGGGCTGGAACGCGCCTGGCACCGACGGGTTCAAGCAGTTCGCCGCCGGTCAGTTGGGAATGTTGATAGCCGGCAACTGGTTCTTCCCGACGGCGAAGGCCAGCGGCGTCAACTTCGGCTTCCACTACGTTCCCAAGTTCTTCGAGAAGCCGACCACCTGGGGCGACAGCCACAACCTGGTCATCCCGCGTCAGCGCCCTCAGCGGGCGGGTGACGAGGTGCTGGTGGCGGCTGCCAAGGCGATCAAGTGGATCAATGAGCGGTCCTCCCTGTGGGGGATCTACGGCGGCCACATCCCGGCGTTCCTGCCCGCGCAGCGGGCCAAGGATTTGCAGGATTCCGAGACCTGGCAGATCGCCCTGAGCAAGTTCGCCTACATGGCGAACCAGGGGTGGCTGCACTACCCTCTGGTGCACCCGCTGGCTCCCAGGGTGCACGCGGCGGTCGAGCCGCACATCCAGGAGGCCTACAATGGGCGCCTGACGCCCAAGGACGCCCTGACCCGCGCCGAGGCCGAGGTCAACCGCGTTCTGACAGGCTGATGCAGTCCGGGGAGGACGCCGCGAGGCGTCCTCCCCTCACTTCGTGACCAGGTGATCGGGATCTCATGAAGCGTCGCTACGGCAGGACCGTCGAGATCGCGCTCTTCATACTGCCGTTCGCCGCGTTCTGGATCCTGTTCCGCCTGGGTCCGGTCCTGTACGGCTTCTTCATCAGTCTCTACCGTTGGGATCCCCTGGGCGACGCGAAGTTCATAGGCGCCCGGAACTACCTCAACCTGGCCCGCGACCCGCGCTTCTGGAACGCACTGGTCAACACGCTGGAGTTCGCGGCCATGGCGATCCCGCTCATCGTGGGGATCGGCCTGGTGCTGGCGCTGTTCATCTTCGCCGGCCGCAAGCGGCGCGTCACCACCTGGCTGGAGGCCGGTTTCTTCTTCCCCTACCTGCTGACCGTCTCGGTTGTCGGACTGATATGGCGCTGGCTGCTGGATCCCGACTTCGGAATCGTGCTGCTCACCCTGCGGGACATGGGCATTGACCCTCCGGTGTTCCTGAACGAGCCGCGATGGGCGCTCCCTGCCATCGCGCTGGCCACGGCGTGGTGGCTGGCCGGCTACCGGATGCTGCTGTTCCGCGCGGCCCTCGAGGACATCCCGGACGAGTTCTACGAGGCGGCGCGGATAGACGGCGCTTCGAGCCCGCGCGTCTTTTTCTCCATCGTGCTGCCGCTGCTGCGCCCGGCCATCCTGTTCGCCCTGGTGCTCACCACGATCTCGGGGTTCATCGTATTCGGGCAGGTGCTGATCATGACCGCGGGCGGCCCTGGGCGGGCATCCGAGGTCCTGGCCATGTACCTTTATCGCTTCGGCTTCGAGTATCTGGAGATGGGTCAGGCAGCGGCCGTGGGCACGGTGCTCTTCCTGATCATCCTGGGCCTGACGATGGTGTCGTTCCGATGGCTCGGCTACGAGTCGTCCCTGTGACCGCGGCCAAGCTGGGGCCGCGCCTGCTGGTGGCCTTCGCCGCCGCGCTGGCCCTGCTCTGGGTGGCTCCCATCGCCTGGATGTTCACCACCGGAATCAAGTCCGCGCCCGAGATCTTCGCGCTTCCTCCGACGTGGATCCCGCAGCGCCCCACGCTGGATCACGTACACGTCGTGCTCACCCGCTGGCCCTTCCTGCGATGGACGCTGAACAGCGTGGTGGTGGCCGGAACCACGACGGTGCTCTCGGTGCTGGTCTCGGTGCCGGCGGCGTACGCGTTCTCGCGCCTGCGATGGAGGGGCCGCGACGCCATCTTCCTGGTCTTCCTGTCGTCAATGCTGATCCCGCTCGAGGTGAACGTCATCCCGCTGTACTTCCTTATGAACCGGCTGCACCTGCTGAACACCTACCCAGCGGTTTTCCTGCCCATGATCGGCATGCCGATTGGGATCTTCCTGCTGCGCCAGTTCTATATCAACATCCCGGGTGAGCTCGACGACGCGGCGCGGGTGGACGGCTGCGGCAACTTGAGGATCCTCTGGCACGTGATCCTGCCGCTTTCGCGCCCGGCGCTCGCGGCGCTGGTCATCTACATGTTCACCTTCGCGTGGAACGAGTTCTTCTGGTCGATGATCGCCCTCTCGTCGCCGCAGATGTTCACGCTTCCGATCGGCCTGCGCGCCCTGCAGGGCGCCTACGACATTGACTACGGCGTCCTCATGGCCGGGGCGGCCATGGCAGTACTGCCCACCCTGATGCTGTTCCTGTTCCTCCGGGGCTCCATCATCCGCGGGATCACGATGACCGCGCACAAGTAGGTCGCACGAGCAGATCGCACGAGAAGGCCGAGGCAGACTCAGTTGCGCATCGCAGCCCGATACGCCGCCACCAACCCGCTGCCCACGCCGTTCTGTCACGGCGCCACCCTGTTGCCGCTCGACGGCGGAGACCTGCTGGGCGCCTGGTTCGGCGGGACCCGCGAGGGCCTGCCGGATTCGGGTATCTACGTGGCCCGGCTGGCTTCCGGCGCGGCCGCCTGGGAGCCGCCCATTCTGGTGGCTCCTGCCGACGGCCACCCGTGCGGTAACCCAGTGCTGTTCGAGGGGGCGCCCGGGGTCATCTGGCTTGCCTACTTTCGGGTGTGGGGCGAGTGGTGCACCGGCGGGAAGCCCTGCGCCCGGCTGTCATTCGATGGAGGCGCCTCGTGGGGCCCGGAGATGCTGTTGCTGGACCGAAGCGGGGTGCTCACGAAGAACAAGCCGCTCCGCCTCGGCGACGAGCTCCTGCTGCCTGTCTACGACGAGTGGAAGTGGCAGGTGGGCGTGGCGCGGTT
Source organism: bacterium (assembly GCA_031082185.1). Classification (NCBI taxonomy): domain Bacteria; species bacterium. The sequence goes on from JAVHLI010000010.1 coordinate 96,455, forward strand.
GGGCGTCTCGGCGCACACTGAGCTCTGGCATTTCGATAATCTGGCGATCGGGGCCGGCAGCAACGTGCCGATAATCCAGGGGACGCTGGCCGAGGCGGAGCCCGGAACGCTGCTCATGCTCATGCGGACCAAGGCAGGGCGCATCTGGCAAGCGACGAGCCGCGACGCCGGCCGGACATGGCAGGGACTGAGGGCCACGGCGCTGCGCAACCCCAACGCGGGCGTGGATGTGGTCCGCCTCCGGGACGGGCGCCTGTGGCTGTGCTACAACGATACCGACCGCGGCCGCGACCCGATGGAGTGGGATCTGCGCTACCCCCTGTGCCTGGCTGAAAGCACCGATGGCGGCCGGACCTGGCGCACGGCCCTCACGCTCGAGGAGGGGCCCGGGGAGTATTCGTATCCCGTGATCGTTGCGGACGAAGCAGACCGCGTCCACATAGCGTACACCGCGCTGCGCAAGGAGATCCGGCACGTCGTTCTGGAACCATAGGATGGAGCCCCGACATGATAACGTTCTCAGAGGCCGGCCCATGACGATAGCCCAACGCCTCGGCGAGGTTTTGCTGCCGCCCGTTACACCCTTCGATGGCGGCGGGGCCGTGGACTTCGCCGCGCTCGACCGTCTGCTCGCCTGGCTCCTGGACCGAGGCATGTGCGACAGTCTGTTCGTCGGCGGGACGACGGGCGAGTTCCACGCGCTGTCACTCGAGGAACGGGTGGCGATCTTCGAGCGGGTCAAGGCGTTGGCCGGCGCCCGCGTCCCCCTGATCGCCGGAACCGGCGCGGCGGCCACGCGCGACGCCGTCTTCCTGACACGGGAGGCCGAGCGGCTCGGCTACGATGCGGTGGCCGTGATCCTGCCCTACTACAGCCGGCCGACCCAGGACGAGATCTACCATCACCTGGCCGCGGTGGCGCGCGCCACGGCCCTACCGGTGATCCTCTACAACATCCCCCTGTTCACAGGCGTGAACCTGATGCCCGAGACGCTGGCCCGGTTAGCCGAGCTGCCCAACGTCGTTGGTATCAAAGATCAGGCAGGGGCCAACCCGACCCAGGCGTCGGACTACCTGCGCGTTGCGCCGCACCTGGCGGTCTATTGTGGGGACGACGCGATGATCCTCCAGGTGCTGGCGCAGGGCGGGGTGGGGTGCGTGAGCGGCGGCGCGCACGTGCTCGGCCGCCTCATCAAGGAGATGATCCGGAAGTTCAAGGCGGGCGACGTGGACGGCGCGACCGCGATCCATCACCGGTTGATGCCGTTCCATCGCGCGCTGACGCCCGGCGGGCGCGCCAACCCGATCCCACTGACCCGGATGGCCGTGACGCTCGTCACAGGGATTGAAGTCGGCCCACCGCGGCCGCCGCTCATGCTCCCGGAGGAGTCGGAGGTGGCGCGGCTGCGGGGCGTGCTGGAAGAGCTGGGGCTGCTCGGCGGGGATCCGCCCCGAGCTTACCCGCGCAGATAGGCGTCTGCCCCTGCGATCCAGTCCTGGCGCGGCGGGCTGAAGAAGTCCACCGTCACCACGTCCTCCAGCATCTCCGCGCTGTGCGGCATGCCGCCCGGGATGAGCAGCACCTCCCCCTGCTGCAGCACGAGTTCCCGCTCGGGGAAGGTGAAGCGCATAGAGCCCGACGTGCAGTAGCTTAGCTGTTCGTTCTCGTGCTGGTGGGTGGGCACCACCGTGCCGGCCTTGAGTTCGATCATGGCCACCATAAGGCGTTCTCCCCACAGCATCCGGCGCGTGATCCTGGGGCTCAGCGCCTCAGGTGTCAACGCGGCCAGGACCGCGTGCTGGATCTCGCTCATCAGGCACCTCCGGGTGAGTGTGAGGGAGGATTCGCCGCGAGGTGGCGGCATCACCCCCTTGGGAGGATCCCTGTTCCGGAGGATTCCCGCCCCAGAGGATTCCAGCGCTGCCGAATCAAACTCTGCGCAGAGGCCTCGCGCTGGGGGTCTGGCGATGTAGAGGCTTCTCGATGAGGGGGCCTCGCGATCAAAGGGGGATGGGATGAGATACCGTCGTCTGGGCAACTCCGGGCTCAAAGCGTCCGTGTTGGGATTGGGAGGCAACACCTTCGGGCGGTCCGTGGACGCCGATGGGACGGCGCGCATCGTGCACGCCGCACTCGGCCTGGGCGTCAACTTCTTCGACACGGCCGACATCTACAGCACCGGCGTCTCCGAGGAGCACCTGGGCCACGCCCTGGTCGGCAGGCGCGGCGAGGCCCTAATCGCCACCAAGGTCTTCGGCACCATGGGCGAAGGACCCAACGAGCGCGGGTCTTCGCGCGCGCACATCATGGACGGGGTCCACGCCAGCCTGCGCCGGCTGAACGTGGAGTACATTGACCTGCTGCAGCTCCACGAGTGGGACGGCGAAACACACATCGAGGAGACCCTGCGCGCCCTCGAGGACTTGGTGCGCCAGGGCAAGGTCCGCTACATCGGCTGCTCCAACTTCGCCGCCTGGCAGCTCGTCTGGTCGCTCTGCACCAGCGACCGGCGCGGGTGGGCGCCGTTCGTCTCGGTGCAGCCCGAGTACAGTTTGCTGGCGCGCGGCGTAGAAGCCGAGCTGCTTCCGGCGTGTCAGGCCTTCGGGATCGGGGTGATCCCGTACTTCCCGCTGGGCGGGGGCATCCTGACCGGGAAGTACAGCGAGGGAGAACCGGCCCCGGAAGGGACCCGCGGCTACCAGAGCGAGCGGTTCGAGAAGCGGTTCATGACAGCGCGCAACTTCGCGATCGCCCGCGCGCTGGAGGCATGGGCGAAGGAGCGCGGGCATCTGCTGGCCGAGCTGGCCGTTGCATGGCTGCTGGCGCGCCCCGCTGTCTCCACGGTGATCACCGGGGTCACGAAGCCCGCACAGGTGGAGGCGAACGTCCGGGCCGCCGAGTGGGAGCTGTCGGCGGCGGAGGCGGACGAGGTGGCGGCGCTGGCGCCGGACAAGGACCGGGCATGAGTGTCCTCTGACGTCACGCGACAGACCAGGTAGGGGGCGTTATGATGGGCGACCGGAAACTCTTTCGCAGGGTCCGACTCCCGGAGGCCGTTGCCGGCCGGCTCTACCTCCACAGCATGCCCGGGCGCTACGAACCTCTCGAGGCGTCGTTCGCAGAGGCAGTAAAGCTAGGCATTGCGCGGATAATCTGCCTTGTTCCTCCTGCGGAGATCGAGTCCGCATCTCCATCCTACGCGCAGGCGATCGAAGAGGGGCGTCTCCCGTGCGATCGCGAAGCGTTCTCGATACCCGATTTCGGCGTTCCCGAAGACCGGCGCGCGTTTGCCGGGTTTGTTCTCTCGACAGCCTCTCGCATTCAAGAGGGGGAGCGGGTTCTTGTGCACTGTCAAGCGGGCATCGGCCGAACCGGCACGTTCGCCACCTGTGTCCTCCTGGCGCTCGGGCTGTCTGCTGCGGAGGCCGAGAACGCCGTACGCGAAGCCGGCTCCCAACCTGAGATCCTCGCGCAGCGGCAGCTCATCAACTGGTTCAAAGAGAACATGCACTCGGGAGGCCGGTAAGAGCATCAGGAAGGGATTTAGAGACTCCCTGTTGAACGACTTCTTGATGGTTGCTAGATTAGAACCAGCCTCCTTCCTCCCACGTTTAGAAATTGGGTAAGACGGGCATTGTTTTCTCTTGGAGGGTGCTATGAAGCACTATCCCATTCTCTACGCTTTTCGGGACAAGGTATCAGGGAACGGCTTTCTGGCCGATGTATCCGTTCATGGTCGCGCTCTCGCTTCAGAAGAAGAGGACGGATGGTGGCTATTTGGGGTAGAGCCAGGCGATGTGGTAGCGGAAGGACGAACATTCGCAGAAGCCGGAGCGGAGTTCCCCTTAGCGTTGAAGGCTGTCCTTTTCGACATCGCGGACGAGGCTAAGGACTACGCGGATTTCGAGGCAGAGGTTCGACGCTTCTTCGACGGAGTGAATCGCGTAACGGAGCAAGGCTGGGAGGCTGCCGTTACCAGGATTCGTGCCGGAGAAGCCATCGCAGATGCTATTTCCAGCCTGCCTGTCTGGCCGGCTGAGTCTCCTCGTGTGATCGAGGTAAAGTTACTCGACCAGCCAATGGCAAAGGATAACGTCCTCGATCCTCAGCCCTTAGCCCTCGCCGCCTAGCTTTCGATGTCGTCTTCTGGGATGATCTCTCTAAAGGCGATTCGGGAGATGCTGGCGGCCTGTGCTCCTGGGTCCATCATGAAGCGCAAGAAGCACCGGATTTGGGTTCTTTTCAACAATCAGACCTATAGAGGATTACCAACCGGAGAACATGGGGCAAGAGATCCAGAGATCAAGGCTGGACATGTCAAGAACATGGTAAATTTCCTCAGCATTGACATGGAGTGTGTCAAGCATCACTTAGCGATCTTTCGGTAGCCCCCCTGACTGTCTGTCAAATTGACCCACTACCGCCTGACCTGTGTCATTGCGCGGGATGGTCGCGCGGCTTATCATTGAGGAACAGGGCACCGTGCTGGTGCCCTTGGGAGTTCGCAGACAACGGAGGGTGGCGTGCATGATTAGGCGGATGCTTGCGGGTTTGGTTGTTCTTCTCGTTCTGATGACGGGGAGCGGTAGGATCGGGGTAGGCGCGCCGGCGCCTGGAGATACCATCACCGTCGCGATGCAGTCCGATGCGACCGCGCTGGATCCCCACCGGACCAACGATGGCCCGTCGTTCCTTGTGATCAACCAGATTTTCGAGACGCTCCTGGTGCGCACCGCGCGGGGACTCGAACCGCGGCTGGCCCTCTCCTGGCGGCCGGTCGGAGATCGCACCTGGGAGTTCAAGCTCCGCCGCGGGGTCAAGTTCCACGACGGGACCCCGTTCAACGCGGAGGCGGTCAGGTTCAGCATTGATCGCTTCATCAACCCGCAATCACGGGCACGGGCCTACTTTGTGCTGAGCATGGTGGAAGGGGCCAAGGTGATCGCCGACGACACCGTGCAGATAACGACGCGCTTTCCGTTTGCGGCGCTGCTCAACCACCTGACGCATCCCTCCACATCCGTGATCAGCCCGACGGCCGTAGGCCGGTTCGGCGCCGACTTCGTGCGCAATCCGGTTGGGACCGGCCCGTTCAAGTTTGATTCTTGGGTGGCCCGCGACCGGATCACCATGGTGCGCAACGACGACTACTGGGGAGGTCCGCCTCAGATCGCCCGCGTCATCATGCGGCCGATCCCGGAGGCGTCCACGCAGATCGTTGAGCTCGAGTCGGGCGGCGTGGACCTGATCTTCAACATGCCCGCCGACTCCGTTGCGCGGTTGGACCGCAACCCGCGAGTGACCGTCTACAAGGAACCCAGCTTCAGCGCCAACTACATCGGGTTCCACATGGAGCGCGCGCCGTTCACGGATGTGCGTGTGCGCCGGGCCGTGGGGCACGCGGTGCGGGTGGCCGGTCTCATCACATTCTTCCTGAAAGACCTGGCCACGCCGGCGAACGGACCGCTCTCCCCTGTTGTGTTCGGCGCGAACCCCGACCTGCCGGGGTACGAGTACGACCTCGACCGCGCCCGCGCGCTGCTGGCCGAGGCCGGCGTTCGCCCGGGTCTCCGGCCGCGTCTCGTCATCTTCGAGAGCGCCGAGTGGCGGCGGATTGCCCAGGCGATTCAGGCAAGTCTCCAGCCGCTGGGCTTCCAGGTCGAGGTGGACGTGGTGGAGTTCGGGACCTGGCTCTCGCGGCTCGATCGCGGAGAGTTCGAGATGTACGGCATGCGGTGGGGAACGGTCACGCTCGACGCGGACTACACTCTCTACTCGCTGTTCCACTCTTCGCAGGCGCCCAACCCGAACTACTCGCGCTACAAGAACCCCGAGGTTGACCGGCTGCTCGATGAGGGCCGCGCCATAGCAGACCAGGGACGGCGCGAGCAGATCTACCGGCGGGCGCAAACACTGATAGTCCGGGACGCGCCGATGATCTTCCTATACTACCCGCTGTCTACCTATGCGGTTCGCAGCGGCATCCAGCACACAACGGCGCCGTTCTCGTGGATCAATCTGGAGTTGCGCAAAGCGACGGTGCAGCGGTAGCTGGGCGCGGCGGTAGCTGGGTGCAGTGGTAGCGGCGGCGCGGCGACGGTGACGGTCTGATCCGCTCATGGGGCGCTACCTTGTTCAGCGCCTGAGCCTGCTCGTCCCGGTGATGCTCGGCGTCACGCTGGTGGCGTTCATCACGCTCCACCTGGCGCCGGGTGATCCCGCACGCGTCCTGCTGGGCGAGCTCGGGCAGGGTGCATCTAAGGAAGAGATCGCCCGGCTCCGCTCAACCCTGGGGCTCGACGCCCCCCTGCCCGTGCAGTACGGCCGTTTCGTGTGGCGCGCCGCTCAGGGCGACCTCGGGCGGTCGCTGCGAACCGGCGCGCCGGTGCGCGACGAGGTGCTTGCCCGCGCCCCGTTCACCCTCGTTCTGACCGTCGCGAGTCTGGGGATCGCGCTGGCGATCGGCATCCCTGCCGGCGTGCTCTCCGCCGCGTACCGCGGCCGTGCCGTGGATCACGCGGCGATGCTCCTGGCGCTCTTTGGGGTCTCGCTGCCGGTGTTCTGGTTGGGCCTGCTCCTGATGCTGGTGTTCTCGCTGGCGCTGGGCTGGCTGCCTGCCTCGGGGTTCGGGACCTGGAAACACCTCGTGCTGCCGGCGGTGACGCTGGGGCTGGCGTCATCGGCGCTCATCGCGCGCATGACGCGCAGCAGTCTGCTGGAGGTCCTGGGGCAGGACTACATCCGCACAGCCCGTGCCAAGGGCCTCGCCGACCGGACCGTGCTGCTGGGCCACGCGCTGCGCAGCGCGCTCATCCCGATCGTAACGGTGGTAGGGCTGCAGCTCGGCGGGCTGCTCGGCGGCGCGGTGCTCACCGAGACCGTCTTTGCCTGGCCGGGCCTGGGACGCCTGGCCGTCAGCGCAATCTACAGCCGCGACACTCCGCTTGTCCAGGGGACGATTCTCTTCACCGCCATCGCGTTCGTGCTCATCAACCTCGCGGTGGACCTGCTCTACGCCCTGCTCGATCCGCGGATTCGCTATGACTAGCCGGCATGACTAGCCCGCATGGCTAGCGGAGAGAACGCAATCCTGGTGCACCGCCTACGGTGGCGGCTGCGGCTTCGCCACCTCCTCCGGTACCGGTCGGCGGTGATCGGCATGCTGGTGCTGACCGGAATCACCGTGGCCGCTGTGCTGGCGCCCTCGGTCACGCGCTACGACCCCTCTGCCCAGGTGTGGGAGCAGGCCCTGCAGCAGCCGTCGTGGGCCCACTGGCTGGGCACCGACGAGTTCGGCCGCGATCTGCTTACACGCATCGTCTTCGGGGGCCGCATCTCCCTGGTGGTGGGATTCCTGGCAGTGGGGATCGCAGCAGGCATCGGCGTGCCACTGGGCCTGATCAGCGGTTATGCCGGCGGATGGCTGGACGTCTTGGTGATGCGGGTCATGGACGTCCTCCTGGCGTTTCCGGCAATACTGCTCGCGATCGCCATAGTCGGGGCGCTGGGGCCCGGGCTGCGCAATGCCATCGTGGCAGTAGGAATCGTGGGCATCCCTGCGTTTGCCCGAGTGGTGCGCGGGGCTGCACTGGTGATCCGGGCGCAGGACTACGTGGAGGCGGCCCGCGCGATGGGAGCCGGCGCAGGCCGTGTGGTGGCCCGCCACGTCTTTCCCAACGCCACCGCTCCGGTTATCGTGCAGGCGACGCTGAGCGTGGGCGGCGCCATCCTTGCGTCGGCCGGCCTGTCGTTTCTGGGCCTGGGCGCGCAGCCGCCTACGCCCGACTGGGGAGGGATGCTTGCGAGCGGGCGGGAATTCATGCTGCAGGCCTGGTGGATCGCCACCTTCCCGGGTATCGCAATCATGCTGACAGTGCTGGGATTCAATCTGGTGGGTGATGCGCTGAGGGACCTGCTGGATCCCAGGCTGCGACCACCCGGGACGTAGATGGCCCCCCGAGATGTGACCGGCCGCCCGGCCCGCGTGTAGCGATGCTACCCCCACGCATTGCCGACGGATTCGCGAGGCTACCGGTCGAGCTGACCGATCTGTGCCGGCCGCACACCTGGGAGGACCTCACGAGACCTCCCGGGGAGGGGATGAAGTCGATCCGCGACGTGCTGGTGCACATGGTCGGAGCCGAGGCCTTCTGGATTCAGCATGTGGTGCTCGGGGGTCGGCGCACGCGCCTCGATCCGGCGTCGTTCGGCGATCTCGACAGCATCCTTGCCGCATGGAGGCCGCAGCGGGAAGCGACCATGGCGTGGCTGTCCGCACTCACACCCAAGGCGCTCGGTTCCCGCAGGGCCTTTCCCTGGGATCCGGAGCAGACCGCCGGCGTTGAGGAGATCGTCTGGCACGTCGTGACCCACGAGCAGTATCATAGGGGCCAGGTCTTCACCCGGCTGGCGTTGCTGGGACGGCGGGATCTCCCCGACTACGATCTGCTGCGCTAGTAGATCCGGGGAACCATGTGCTTCGTGCGCGCGCGGTAGTCCGCATAGTCGGGGAAGCGCTCCATCAGGAACGCCTCTTCCCTGTGCGCTTTGGCATGTATGTAGAGTGTCAGCACCGCGGCCAGCACCAGGTGCAGGCCGCTCGTGCGCCAAAGTGCCCATCCTACCGCCGCGACCAGGAGTCCACCGTACGCGGGATGGCGCGTGCGCGCGTAGAGGCCGGTCTGCACAAACTCGCCCCCTGGCCGCGGCCGGGGCAGGATGGTCAGGTTGGGACCGAGTTCATACAGAGCGCGAAGGCCCAGCCATCCTCCTGCGATGACCAGCGGCACACCGAGCGCCACCCAGAGCGCACGCGACGGCGCGGTCCAGCGCCACGCGGGCGGCGCCAGCGCCACCGCCGCCATCAGGATTACCTGACCGACCACCAACCACTCGCCGCGCGTGCCCTTCCACCAGGGCGGTCGGTCGCTCATGACTTGCCTCCTTGAGGGCGCGGCTCCCGCAGAGGTGCGTTCAACACCCGGCGGCGATGCGCCTTGGACAGGTTCTCGCACGCGTAACGCAGCACCAGCCGCGTAGTCCGGTCGCGGTTCGCCATCAGGTAAGTCACGACCTTGCCGGCCTGCTTCTTCGTCGCCTCCTTCAGCAACCATCCGACCCCTTTCTGAACCATGAGATCGGCATCGCCGAGCAGCCGGTCTGCCATGGCCAGGACCTCGGGCAGGCGCTCGCCGGTCCGCGCCAGAGGGATCATGCTGACCGCGGCCGCGCGGCGGCGCCACCGGTGGCGGCTGCGCGTCCAGGGGGCGAGGCGGCGGATCAATGCCGGGTGGTCGCGGATCAGCGGCCCGATGAGCTGGCAGCACAGCGAGTCGCAACTCGCCCAGTCGTTGAGGAAGCTGACCCATCGGTCGAAGGTGCCAAAGTGCGCCGGGGTCAGGTGACGGCCGAATCGCTCCAGGATGCGGACGGCGAGCGCCGCCTCGTCCATGTTGCCCGACCGGTAGAGGCCGCCGGCGATCCGCAGCGCCGCGGGCAGCCCGGTGCGCGCGGAAGGCCGGGAGCCGGTGCGACCGACCGCGCGGGGCTGCGGCCCCTTGGTCTGCCCCGTCCGAAGCGCCGCGACGGCGTCGCGGGCGAACCCGTCGAGCAGCGCCCGGTGCACGCCGTAGGTCTTGACCCCATCCACGAAGTAGCGCCGGGCCCCGGCGGCATTGATGGGGTCGGCGTGAGCGCGCAGCAGGGCGCGCAGCGATGCGACAGAGACTGGCACTGGGTACCTCCGACTTCCCTGGGTGGTTTCGCGGTATGTTCGCAATCCGCCCATGGTTTCCTCCCAGAGGGAGCCGCTGGTCCGGGTCGAACTCGCCAGAGAGGATCACCAGACGCAGTGCCCGGGAGGTTGGGTGTGAAGCACGGTCGCGTTGTCGCCCTCGTCGTCGCAGGCGTAGTTGCTGCCGGCGTGCTCTATCAGATCAGCGCTCCCTGGCGGGCCACCCCCGTGGACCTCGCGCCGGTTGAGCGGGGATCGCTCTCCGACTCCCTGGCCGTCACAGGGACGGTGGAGGCGCGGACCGTGACGGTGTCGCCGAAGGTCCCGGGGCGGGTGCGGGCCGTACACGCGGCGAGCGGCGACGAGGTACCCGCTGGCCGGATCCTGATCGAGCTGGACAACGAGGAGATGGCTGCGCGCGTGGACGAGGCCGCGGCAGCGGTGTCCGCGGCCCGGGCCCGCCAGGCCCAGGCTGCAGCGGCCCTGGAGGTGCAGCGTGCCACGGCGGTGGCCCGGCTGGCACAGGCCGAGGCCGAGCTGGCCGTCGCCCGGGCACAGCGTGACAAGGCCCGCGCCGGTGCCCGGCCGCAGGAGCGGCAGCAGGCCGCGGCCCGGGTGGCGCAGGCGAAGGTAGCGCTCGACCAGGCCCGGCGCGAGCACCAGCGCATGCGCGACCTGGTGGCCCGAGGCGCGCTTCCGCAGAGCGCGCTCGATGCCGCCCGCGCCGCCGAGGAGACCGCGCAGTCCCTGCACGACGCCGCGCTGCAGGCGCAGAGCCTGATTGAGGCCGGCGCCCAGCCCGAGGACATCGCTACTGCCGAGGCGAGGGTGCGCCAGGCCGAAGCCCTGGTCGCCGCGGCCCGTGCCGCGGCCGCAGAGGAGCGCGTCCGCGCGGCCGATCTAGCCACCGCCCG